>NZ_JBHWBP010000165.1:0-15619 GCF_042735575.1 Streptomyces sp. NPDC059564
CCCACTGCGGGTGTGACGTCCGCGCCGCCGCACGTTCCGCCGCCGCTACGGGGACCCGCGCGGGCCCGTCCCGGCGCGGCGGCGCCCGGGTCACTCGGCGCCCGGGTCAGGCGGCGCCCGGGTCACGCGGGCCCGGTCTGTCGGCCGGCGTCCGGTGACGTCCCCGGCGCCGTCCCCGGCCCGTCCGTCAGGCGTCCGGGGCCGGGTCCTGCCAGATGTCCGGGCGGACGGTCCGCAGCCGCCGCCCCAGCTGGTCCAGCTCCTGCGCCTCCGACTTGCGCACGTGCAGCGCCACCGCCGTGTCGGTGATGCGCAGCCCCGGCAGCCGCCGCGACAGGTCGGCCGTGTAGCGGGACAGCCCCTCGATGGAGCGCAGCCGGGCGCTGATCATGAAGTTCCAGGGGCCGCTGACGGACATGCACGTCCGCGTCTCGCGCAGCCCCGAGGCCACCGCCGCGCAGCCGGCGACCTCGTACTCCGGCACCTCCGCCCACAGCGTCGCCGCCACCGGCCAGCCGGACAGCCCCGAGGCCATCGCGCAGCTGTAGCGCAGGCTCTGGCCCGCCTCCAGCCGCCCCAGCCGGCGCCGTACGGTCGACTCGCTCATCCCCGACTCCCGGGCCAGCGAGGCCACGCTGCGGCGCGCGTCCGCGGCCAGCGCCAGCACCAGCGGCCGGTCCTCCTCCGGCATGGCCGCCGCCGAGCCCACCGCCGGGATGACGGGGGCCGCCGCACGACGGGTGCGCCCGGTCAGCAGGTCGGTCTGGGCCGGGGTCAGCTGGTCCAGCCGCCAGCGGTCGGGGGCGGTGTGCACCGCCGTCACCATCGAGGAGCGGGTTCCGGTCACGCCGGGGATCCGCTGCACCCGGAAGTACAGGTAGCGGTAGAGCGTGTGCAGGTCCGGTACGGCGACGAAGACCAGCAGGTCGCGGCCGCCCGTGGTGTGCTCCAGGCCCATCGTGTGCGCGTCCCGCACCAGCGCCGAGCCGACCGCCGGGGAGCTGCCCGCCTCGCACAGCACCTCCACCCAGGCCATGCACGGCGCGCGCGTTCCCGTCCGCAGCCCCAGGCCCGAGATCCAGGCCTCCCCGGCGGAGGTCATCCGCTCCCAGCGGCGCGCGAGGGTGTCCGGGCGGGTGCCGAGCACCGAACCCAGCCGTTCCCAGCTGGCCCGGGGCGCGAGCTGCAGTGCGTGGACCAGCGCCCGGTCGGTGTCGTCGATGGAGGAAATGGCCGAGTTCATACCTTCCCCTGGTGGTTCTCCCGGTCACTGTCCGGGCATCCGGACTTTGAATGATGATCTCTCTTTATGTGCTCAACTGTTGAATCGGGCAGTTGTGCGCACCTTCGCAAGAGCAGCGGGAGGACGTGTGGGGGACCCCGGCACGAGCGTGCGCCAGGCGGTGCCGGCCGAACTGTCCAGCTTCATCGGCCGGGAGCGGGAGCTGACCCGTACCGCCGCCCTGCTCGCCACGGAACGCCTGGTCACCCTCACCGGACCGGCCGGCATCGGCAAGACCCGGCTGGCCGTGCGCACCGTCCGGGTCCTGGCCCGCGCCGGGGGAGCGGACGTGGTCTGGGCCGACCTGGCCGCGCTGCCGGGGCACGCGGGCCGGGCGCTGGAGGAGGAGTTGGGCCTGCATCTCGAAGGCCGCGAGGCCCTGCTGGTGCTCGACGGCTGCGAGTCGCTCGGCGAGCGCGCGGGCCCGTTCGTGGCCCGGGTGCTGGCGCGGTCGCCCCGGGTACGGATTCTGGCCACGTCGCAGCGCCGGCTCGGGGCCGAGGGGGAGGCACGGGTCCCCGTACCGCCGCTGTCCGTGCCCGCCGCGCCGCCCGATCCCGCCCGGCGGCATCCGGTGTCCGAGGTCGCCGGGTACGCGGCCGTACGCCTCTACGAGGAGCGGGCGCGCGGGGCCGACCCCTTCTTCGAGCTCACCGACCGCAACGCCGGGGCCGTCGCGGCCCTGTGCCGGGCCCTCGACGGGATCCCGGGGGCGCTGGAGCTGGCCGCCGCGCGCGCCCACCGCTACGCCCCCGCCGAGGCGCTGCGCCGGCTGACCGCCGACCCGCTGGGCTTCCTCGCGGGCGGCGCGGGCCGGGCCGGCGGGGCCGACGCCCTGCGCTCGCACCGGCTGTGCTCGCCCGCGGAACGGCTGCTGTGGGAGCGGCTCTCCGTCTTCGCGGGCCCCTTCGACCGGGCCGCCGTCGTCGAGGTCTGCGGCTTCGGCGCGCTGAGCCCGAGGGCCACCGCCGAGGCACTGCGCGGGCTCTCCCCGGCGCTGCTGGCCGAGCCCGGGCAGCCGGGCCGCTACCGGCTGCCGCTGTCCGTACGCGCGTACGCGGCCCGCCGGCTCGCCCACGCCCCCGGAGGCGACGGGGCGACCGCGGCCCGCCGCCACCACGAGCGGTGCCGGGAGACCGCGCGGCGGGCCGCGGCGCTGTGGCGGTCCGGGGCGCAGCGGGAGGCCCGCACCCTGGCCGTACGCGAACTGCCGGAGCTGCGCCTGGCGATGAACCCGCTGGCGGCGGCCGGCCCGGGGGCGGCGCTGGAGATCGCCGTGACGCTGTGGTTCCTCTGGTCGCCGTGCGGCCTGGCCGCCGAGGGGCGGCGCCACCTGGAGCGGGCCCTCGCCCTGCACCCGGCGCCCCGGCCGGCCCGGGCGCTGTGGCTGGCGGCCTGGCTGGTGGTGTGCTCCGGGGAGGCGGAAGCCGCCGATCCGCTGCTGGTGGAGGGGTGGTGCGCGGCCGTACAGGAGGGCGAGGACGCCTGCCTGGCCTACCTCGCGCACACCCGGGGCGTCGTCGCCCTGTGGCGGGACCGGCCCTGGGAGGCGGCGGCCGAGTTCCGTGACGCGCTCGAACTGCTCCCCGGAGAGCCGGAGTTCGGCCCGGGGCTCGAAGCGCTGCGGGCGGCGCTGACGGTGGCGCTCGCGCACACCGACCCCGCGTCCGTACCGGTCGAGGAGGGCCCGCCGGACGGCCCCGTGGACCTGTGGGCCCGCTCCTGGACCGGGTACGCCCACGCCACGGTCCAGCGCCGCGAGGGCCGCCCCGCCCTGGCCCGGACCGAGCTGCTGGGCGTGCTGGAGATCCAGCTGGCCCTGGGGGACCGGCTCGGGCAGGCCTTCTCGGTGGAGCTGCTGGCCGAACTGGAGGCCGACATGGGCCGCTACGAGGACTCCGCGCGGCTGCTCGGGGCGGTCTCCCGCACCCGCCCGGCCGCGGCCACCACCCCGCGCGCGGAGCGGATCCTGCGCGTCCGGATGGACCCGGAGGCCTTCCGGACGGCCCACGCGGAGGGCGCCGGAACCCCGCTGCGGCTGCTGCTGCCGGAACTCTGAGCCGGAGCCCTGAGCCGGGGGACGACGGGCGGGGCCCTGGAGGCGCCAGGGCCCGGAGTTGCCGCGCCGATCCGGCGTACACCGTATACGGCGCGGAAAGACATCGCATGAGCGAACCCACCCCTCTGAACGGACAGGTGGTACAGCCATGTCGCAGCTCCCCCAGCTCTGGATGCGCAACGAGACCCGCCCCACCGAACGCCGTGCGCCGCTCACCCCCGACGATGCCGCGCGGCTCGTGAGCCAGGGCGTACGGATCACCGTGGAGGAGTCCGGCCACCGGGTCTTCCCGCTCGACGCCTACGCGGCCGCCGGCTGCGCCACCGCCCCCGCCGGGTCCTGGGCGGGAGCCGCGCCCGGGTCGGCGTACGTCCTGGGCCTGAAGGAACTCCCGCCGACGCCCGAGCGTTTGCACCACCGGCACGTGTACTTCGGGCACGCCTACAAGGGCCAGGCGCAGGCCCCCGAGCTGCTGCGGCGCTTCGCCGCGGGCGGCGGGACCCTGCTCGACCTTGAGTACCTCGCCGACGCGCAGGGCCGACGGCTGGCCGCCTTCGGCTACTGGGCGGGGTACGCGGGCGCCGCCCTGGCCGCCCTGCACGCGCGCGGCCGGCTCACGGCACCGCTCGTCCCGCTGCCCCGGGCGGAACTGGACGGACGGCTGCGCCGCGCGCGCGGGGTCCGGCCGTTACGGGCCCTGGTGATCGGCGCGGGCGGCCGCAGCGGACGCGGCGCCTGCGACGCCCTGACCACCGCCGGGATCGGCGTCACCCGCTGGGACCGCACCGCGACCCGCCACCTGGACCGGGCCGCGCTGCTCGACCACGACATCCTGGTCAACGCGGTGCTCACCACCCGCCCGGTGCCGCCGTTCCTCACCCCGGCCGACCTGGCCGCCTCCGCCGGGACCCGCCGCCTCTCGGTGATCGCCGACATCACCTGTGACACCGGCTCGGAGCTGCACCTGCTCCCCGTCTACGACCGGCTCACCGACTGGACGGCCCCCGCCCGGCGCCTGCGCGGCGGAGCCCGGCCGCTGGACGTGATCGCCATCGACAACCTGCCGTCGCTGCTCCCGGCCGAGGCGGCCCGCGCCTTCTCGGCGGACCTCTTCCCCAAACTCCTCGCCCTGCACTCCCCGTCCCCGGACCCGGACTGGCTGCGCTGCCGCGAGGCCTTCACGACGGCCCTGGCCACCCTCCCCGAGGACCCGTACCGCGCGGCCTGACGCGGCCTCGGCCGGAGTGCGGGACGGTCTGCCGCCGTGGCAGCCCGTCCCGCGCTTTCCGTCCGGTTTACGGGGTCGGCGTCAGGTACATGCCGGTGTGGTCGCCGCCGGCGGTGTTCTTGCAGCTCGCCCCGGAGTTCGCGGGCTGGGCCACGGCCAGGGCCAGGCAGCGTCCGACGGCCAGCTGGCCGTAGTAGTTCGGGTGCATCGACTCCTGGATGGGGCCCTGCGTCTCGTTGTTGTCGATCCAGCGCGCCCACTCGCTCGTCTTCGCCGAGGCCGGGACGGTGGAGCTCACCAGCTTGCTGGCCTTCGCGCAGACCTCGCGGCCCTGGAGCATGTCCCGCAGGTCCAGGAACTGGACGCCCTTGGCCGTCGCGACCCCCTTGATGCGGTTCGCGAGCTGCGGCACGAGCGAGTCCCGGGCCCAGTCCGAGTCACGGTTCCAGAAGGGACAGCCGCCGGTGTTGAGGCGGCTCCAGTCGCTCTGCGTGTACCGGTTCTCGGCGCCCCGGGGGATCGGCGAGGGGTACGACTGGAGCACGATGCGGTACGAGGAGTCGGCGTAGCCGGCCCCGCGCATGACCGCCCGGATCTCGTCGACGGACTTGCCGATGTCCGCGACGACCCCCTCGATCCTGCTGTCGACGACCGACTGCTGGTCGTCGTAGCAGTACGAGCCCCAGAGGACGAAGTCGAGCGCGCAGTCCTTGATGATGTCGGCGAAGCCGAGGTCGTTGCCGCCGATGGACAGGGCGATGACCTTCACGTTCTTGGCCGCGGCCACCGCCGCGAGCTGGTCGGCCTGCGGGGCCTCGCCCTTGAAGGCCACGCCGCCGTTGGAGGCGCGGAAGACGTTCTGGGAAGTGGCCCCGGAACAGGCGAGGTTGACGGCCGTCTCGGCGATGGAGCCCGCGCTCAGCACCTCGGCCGAGTCCGAACGGTCGCACCCCGACGCCGCCGTCGTGCCGTACACCTTGGCGGGATCGTAGGAACTGCCGCTGACCCACGCCCGGTCGGTGCCGTTCCTGTTCCCGCTGTTGGTCAGGCTGTTGCCCTTCCAGCGTCCGGCCTCGCCGGAGATGTAGCTGTCGCCCATGGACACCACGGCGGTGGGCCCGGTCCCCGGGCTGGCCGCCGACGTCCCGGCGCCCGCGGCGAGCAGCGTGCCGGCGGCGAGCGGCAGCACCATCGCGGCGCCCGCCAGTCGTCGCACACGGCTGCGGGCGGTCCTGTCCTTGCCGGCCTTGCGGAATCCGATCACTGCGGAACTCCTGCGGTCGGCCACGCCGGAGCGGCCGACAACGCTGGGCGGCAACTCGGGTGCGTGGCTTGGAAAGTGGGGGTACCGCCGGCGCCGGTGGCATCGGAAAGGTGACACGCCCCCGCTTGTTACCGCTAGGTACAGAAAGGTTACGATGACGTAACGCCCGACCATTCGGTCGGGCCTGGATCGGGCCCCGAAACGCCTCCGCCCCCGTCGCCTCAGGGGCGACGGGGGCGGAACCTGTTATTCGACTGCTGTGCGTTTCAGTCGAAGACGGGTGTCAGCCGAGCAGCTGGTCGTACGCGGGGAGGGTGAGGAAGTCCGCGTAGTCGGCGTCCAGGGAGACCTGGAGGAGGAGGTCGTGGGCCTGCTGCCACTTGCCGGCCGCGAAGGCCTCCTCGCCGATCTCGGCGCGGATCGCGGCGAGTTCCTCCGCGGCGATGGTCCGGGTCAGTTCGGCCGTGGCCCGCTGGCCGTTCTCGAACACGACTCCGGCGTTGATCCACTGCCAGATCTGCGAGCGCGAGATCTCGGCGGTGGCCGCGTCCTCCATGAGGCCGAAGATGGCGACGGCGCCGAGGCCGCGCAGCCACGCCTCGATGTAGCGGGTGCCGACCTGGACGGCGTTGCGCAGGCCCTCGTACGTCGGCTTCGCGTCCAGCGAGTCGATCGCGATCAGCTCGCCGGGCGCGACGGAGACGTCCTCGCGCAGGCGGTCCTTCTGGTTCGGCTTGTCGCCGAGCACCGCGTCGAAGGAGGCCATCGCGATCGGGACGAGGTCGGGGTGGGCGACCCAGGAGCCGTCGAAGCCGTCGTTCGCCTCGCGGTCCTTGTCGGCCTTGACCTTCTCGAACGCGACCTTGTTGACCTCGGCGTCCTTGCGGGACGGGATGAAGGCCGCCATGCCGCCGATGGCGTGCGCGCCGCGCTTGTGGCAGGTGCGGACGAGCAGTTCGGTGTAGGCGCGCATGAAGGGGGCCGTCATCGTGACCGCGTTGCGGTCCGGCAGGACGAACTTCTCGCCGCCGTCGCGGAAGTTCTTCACGATCGAGAACAGGTAGTCCCAGCGGCCCGCGTTGAGGCCCGCCGCGTGGTCCTTGAGCTCGAAGAGGATCTCTTCCATCTCGTAGGCCGCGGTGATGGTCTCGATGAGGACGGTCGCGCGGACGGTGCCCTGCGGGATGCCGACGTAGTCCTGGGCGAAGACGAAGATCTCGTTCCAGAGGCGGGCCTCCAGGTGCGACTCCGTCTTCGGCAGGTAGAAGTACGGGCCCTTGCCGAGGTCGATCAGGCGCTGCGCGTTGTGGAAGAAGTAGAGGCCGAAGTCCACGAGGGAGCCGGAGGCCGGGCCGCCCTCGAAGCGCAGGTGGCGCTCCTCCAGGTGCCAGCCGCGCGGGCGCATGACGACGGTCGCGAGCTGGTCGGCGGGCTTCAGGGCGTACGCCTTGCCCGTGCGCGGGTCGGTGAAGTCGATGCGGCGCTCGTAGGCGTCGATCAGGTTGAGCTGGCCGAGGACGACGTTCTCCCAGGTGGGAGCCGAGGCGTCCTCGAAGTCGGCGAGCCAGACCTTGGCGCCCGAGTTCAGGGCGTTGATGGTCATCTTGCGGTCCGTCGGACCGGTGATCTCCACACGGCGGTCGTTCAGCGCGGCCGGGGCCGGCGCGACCTTCCAGTCGCCCTCGCGGACCTGTGCGGTGTCCGGGAGGAAGTCGAGCGTGGAGGTGCGGGCGATCTCGGCGCGCCGCTCACCGCGTCGGGCGAGGAGCTCGGCGCGGCGGGGGGCGAACCGCCGGTGGAGCTCGGCCACGAAGGCGAGGGCCGCTTCGGTGAGGACTTCGTCCTGCCGGGGCAGGGGCTCGGCGTCGACGATGGCCAGCGGGGACGGCGCTGGTGCGGACATATCTGTCACTCCTTCAGCGGCGGTGCCTGGCGGCCGCGGGGAATGCTCGCGCGAGACGGCACGCAGTGCCGTCGGGTGTGGAGAGTTCCGGGTAACGGTCGCGGGCGCCGTCTTTGGTTCAGGGCGCTTCTGACCAGTGGATAGTAATTTCCTCATGGTGGAAGTTCAATGGTTTGTTGATGTCGAGATTCTCCGAGTCGACAGATTCCGCTTCCCCGTGGCCCTCAGTGCCACGGCGGTCACGCCCCGCTCAAGTGTGACTCGAGCGGTCTCAGGCCAGACGTGCCAGGTCGGGCGGGGTGTCGATGTCGAAATCGGCCGCGATGTCCCCGCACTCCACCAGCATGACCTCGTCCGCGTGGTTCCTCAGATGGACCCGCGCGCCCCGGTCCCCGGTCGCCGTCGCCGCGATGTCCGCCCAGCGGTCCGCCCCGAACAGCACCGGATGCCCGCGCTCCCCGTCGTACGACGCCGCCACCAGGCTCGCCGGGGAGCGGTAGGCCTCCCGTACGCGGGCCACCGCCGCCGCCCCGATGCCCGGCTGGTCCACCAGCGAGACCAGGGCCGCGCCGGCCCCCGTACCGGCCAGGGAGGCCAGGCCGACCCGGAGCGAGGAGCCCATGCCCTCGGCCCAGTCCGGGTTGTCGACGACCACGCACCCCGTCAGGTCGGCGCGCTCGCGGACCTCGGCGGCCGAGGCACCCAGCACCACGTGCACCGGAGTGCAGCCGGCCTCCCGCAGCACGCGCACGGCGTTCTCCACGAGCGGGCGGCCCCGGTAGGAAAGCAGCGCCTTCGGGCGCCCCCCGAGCCGGCGGCCGCCGCCCGCGGCGAGGAGCAGACCGGCGATCACCGGGGCCTCCGCCCGGCCCTCCGCCCGGCCCTCCGCCCGGCCCTCCGCCCGGCCCTCCGCCCGGCCCTGCGCCCGGCCCTCCGCGGCGGTCAATGGGGCAGGGGTCCGGTCGGGGTCGTGCTCTGATTCGGCTGACATGACAGCGATTCTCGCCCCTTGCCCGCGCCGCGCGGGCGCCACGCCAGGAAAGCTCCCACGGCGGCCAGCGCGGCCCTGACCGGCAGCGGCCGGGAGATCCGGTTCTCGGCACGGAGCAGCAGCTCCCGTTCGTCACGGTCGGTGAGTGCGTCGTACGGCATGATGGCTGTCTCCTTGCCAATCGGGGGCCAATACGGCGAGTCTGGACCTGGATTGGCCTGGCAGGCAGAGCCAATCGGGGGAGGTTGGCATGGCATACGGGCGAGTGGTCCAGACGGCGGACAGGACGATCGGCAGCCGCCAGCTCACGGCCGTGCTCCCCGCCGAGGTGCTGGCCCGCCCCGGCTACCGCTCCCTCGCCGACGCCGTCCGCACCCTGATCCTCGACGGCCGGATCGCCCTGCACGTCCGGCTGCCCGCCGAACGCGAACTCGCCGAGGCCGTCGGCGCGAGCCGCGCCACCGTCACCGCCGCGTACGACCTGCTCCGCGAGAGCGGCTACGTCCGCAGCCGCCGCGGCTCCGGCACCTGGACCGAGCTCCCCGACGGCCACCGCCCGGTCGGCGCCCACTCCCTCGTCGGCGCGGGCGGCTTCAAGGCCGACGGCGAAGACGGCATCGACCTCGCCATCGCCGCCATGGGCGCCCCCGAGGGCAGCATCGCCGACGCGCTCGCCCGGGCCGCGCCCCGGCTGCCCGCCCTCGCCCGGAACCCCGGCTACCACCCCTTCGGCCTGCCCGACCTGCGCGGTGCCGTCGCCGACCGCTTCACCCGGCGCGGCCTGCCCACCCGCCCCGAGCAGATCCTGGTCACGGCCGGGGCCCAGCAGGCCTTCGCCCTGGTCGTCAGCCTGCTGTGCGGCCCCGGGGACCGGGTGGTCACCGAGAACCCGACCTACGCCAACGCCCTCGACGCCCTGCGCCACGCCCGGCTGCGCACCGCGTCCATCGCCGTCTCCGACACGGGCTGGGACATGGAGATCGCCGAGTCCACCCTGCGCCAGACCGTGCCGAGGCTGGCGTACGTGATCCCCGACTTCCACAACCCGACGGGCGCGCTGATGCCCGAGGAGCAGCGGCTGCGGCTGCTCGCCGCGACCCGGACCACCGGGACCTGGCTGGTGGTCGACGAGACCATCGCCGACATCGCCCTCGACGTGCCCGCGCCCCCGCCCCTGGCCTCCCTCGCCGCCCGCACCGGCGCGGACCACGTGATCACCATCGGCTCGCTCAGCAAGACCCACTGGGGCGGCCTGCGGGTGGGCTGGGTCCGGGCCTCCGCGAAGCTGATCACCGAGCTGGCGGCCGTACGGGTCTCGGCCGACATGACCGGCTCCGTCCTCGACCAGGTGGTCTCGCTGCCCCTGATGGCGGACCTGGACCGGACCCTGCCGGCCCGCCTCGCCCAGCTGCGGATCCAGCGCGCGGCCCTGGCCCGGTCCCTCCAGCGGCACACCCCCGAGTGGTCCTGGCGGCTCCCGCCGGGCGGCCTCTCGCTCTGGGTGGACCTCGGCGAGCCCGTCAGCTCCGCCCTCGCGGAGCGGGCCGGCGCGGCGGGGGTGCACATCGGCCGCGGCGCCCGCTTCGGCGTGGACCCCGGCACCTTCGAACACCGCCTGCGCATCCCGTACACGCTGCCCCCGGACCGCCTGGACGAAGGCGTACGCCTCCTCGCGCAGGCCTTCCACGAGGGCGTCCCCCTGACCCCGGGCGTGGAGCGCCCGTACTGGGTGGCGTGACGCGCCGGAACTACGGGGTGCGGATCAGGCGGCGGGTGGCGGCCGCGGCGACGGCGGAGGTGCGGGAGTCCACGCCGAGCTTGGCGTAGATGTGGACCAGGTGGGACTTGACCGTGGCCTGGCTGAGGAAGAGCTGCTTCGAGATCTGCTGGTTCGACAACCCGTCCGCGACCAGCTGCAGCACCTCCAGCTCCCGCTTGGTCAGCGCCTCCGCCGGGGTGCGCATGCGGTCCATCAGCCGCAGCGCCACCGCCGGGGCCAGCGCCGACTGGCCGGCGGCGGCCGTGCGGACCGCCGCCGCCAGCTCCTCCGGCGGGGCGTCCTTCAGCAGGTAGCCCGAGGCGCCCGCCTCCACGGCGGCCAGGATGTCCGCGTCCGTGTCGTAGGTGGTCAGGACGAGGACCCGGGGGCCGCCCGGGCGTGCGGTGATCGCCGCCGTCGCCGCCGAGCCGTGCATCCCGGCCCCGAACTGGAGGTCCATCAGCACCACGTCCACCGGCTCGGAGGCGGCCAGCTCCACCGCCCGCTCCGCCGTGGCGGCCTCCGCGACCACCGCGAAGTCCGGTTCCGTGTCCAGGACGGCGCGCAGCCCGGCCCGCACCACCGGGTGGTCGTCGGCGAGCAAGAGACGGATGGTCACGGTGCCTCCACGGGCAACGGCAGGGTGACGGCCACGGCGGTGCCCTGGCCGGGGTCGGACTCCACGGTGAACAGCCCGCCCAGCGACTCGGCCCGCGCGCGCATCGCGGGCAGGCCGAAACCGCCCTCGCCCGAGGGGGCGGAGGAGGGATCTGACGGATCGAAGCCCCGGCCGTCGTCGACGACGTCCAGGGTGACCGAGGCGTCCATGAAGGTCAGGGTGATCTCGGCGCGCCCGGCCCGCGCGTGCCGCACCACGTTGGCCAGCGCCGACTGCGCGATCCGCAGCAGCGCCACCTCGTACGGGGTGGGCAGCACCCGGGGCG
This sequence comes from Streptomyces sp. NPDC059564, assembly GCF_042735575.1. Classification (NCBI taxonomy): domain Bacteria; kingdom Bacillati; phylum Actinomycetota; class Actinomycetes; order Kitasatosporales; family Streptomycetaceae; genus Streptomyces; species Streptomyces sp. NPDC059564. Next base: position 11,431 of record NZ_JBHWBP010000165.1, read on the forward strand.
TGCCGCTCACGGAGAAGCGCACGCGCGGGCCCGGAGCCCCCGAACACAGCCGTTCCAGCGCCCCGGCCAGCGAGCCGTGCTCCAGGTCGGGGGGCGTGAGGGCCCGTACGAAGCGACGTGCCTCGGCGAGGTTCTCCTGAGCGGCCTCGCGGGCCCGGGCGATGTGTTCGGCGGCGGGCGCGTCCGGCGGGAGCGTCCGCTCGGCGGCCCGCAGCAGCAGCTGGATCGAGGACAGGCCCTGGGCCAGGGTGTCGTGGATCTCCCGGGCCAGCCGCTCGCGTTCGGCGAGGATCCCGGCGCCCCGCTCGGCCGCGGCCAGCTCGGCCCGGGTGGCGATGAGCTCCTCGATCAGCTCGCGGCGGCGTTCGCTCTCCCGGTACAGCGCCTGGTAGCCCAGCACCGTGGCGACGGCCACCGCCCCGCCCAGCAGCGGCCCGAGGAAGGCCCCCGGCGTCACCGAACCGCTGTGCCCGAGGAAGCCCCCGATCGCCGCGCACGCGGTCACCGCGACGGCGGCGATGCCCCAGCGCGGCCGCAGCAGGTGCAGCTCCAGGAAGTACAGCGGGAAGGCGATCCACAGCCCTTCGGGCGACAGCACCAGCAGTCCGGCCCACACCGCCCCCACGGCGGCCAGCCACACCGCCGCGGCGCGCGCCGAGCGCCCCACGGCGGGGGTCAGCACCCCGGCCACGTACACGGCGGCCAGCAGCCCGCAGACGGCGACCACCCACCCGGCGCGCGGCGCGGAGTCGGTGACGGCCCGCCCGGCGGCCAGCGCGAGCAGCCCGAAGAGCAGCGCGTGCAGGCACAGCCGCAGGACGCGCGAGACGGGGGTCGGCGGGCGGGAGGCGGCCCGGGAGGCGGCCCGGGAGCCCCGGGAGGGGGCGCGGGAAGCGGCGCGGGAGCGGGGAGCGGCGGCAGACATGGCCCGACCAGCGTAAGTCGGCGGCCGGGGACCCCGGTCAACCAAAAGTTTGATGTCGGGACCACACCTTCGATACGAGGATCCCTCCTGTGGCGCGATGCCTTGTGCCCGTGGGGAAGACCAAGGTGGGGAACATGTTCGTCGCATGGAGAGATCTACGGTTCGCCAAAGGCCGCTTCGCCCTCATGGGCTCCGTCGTCCTGCTGATCACGCTGCTGGTCGGCCTGCTGTCCGGCCTCACCTCCGGCCTGGCCCGGGAGAACGTCTCGGCCATCACCGGCCTGCCCGCCTCGCGGCTGGCCTTCGCCGCGCCCACCGGGGACCAGAAGGTCTCCTTCACCAACTCCCAGCTGACCGAGAACGCCTGGCTGACCTGGCGCGCCCGCCCCGGGGTGACGGGCGCGGAGCCGCTCGGCATCCGCACCACCAACGCCGTCTCCGGTGAGCGCACCGCCGCCGTCTCCGTCTTCGGGGTCGAGCCGGCCGGCCGGCTCGCGCCCGCCGGGGCCCGGCTCACCCAGGGCCGGGTCGTCCTCACCGAGAAGGCCGCCAAGGAGCTCGGCGGCCTGCGCGCGGGCGGCAAGCTGAAGATCGGCCCGCTGGAGCTGACCGTCGCGGCCGTCTCCGGCAGCGCCGCCTACAGCCACACCCCGGTCGTCTGGATGGACCTGAACGACTGGCAGCGCGTCGGCAACCCCGGCACCTCCATCGACACCGCCGCCACCGTCCTCGCCCTCGACGGGTCCGACGGCGTGGACTGGGCCGGCGGTGACCGGGCCGCCGCGACGAAGACGCAGACGGTCGACGAGGCGCTGGGCGCCATCGGCTCGTACCAGGCCGAGAACGGCTCCCTCCAGCTGATGCGCGGGTTCCTCTTCGCCATCTCCGCGCTGGTCATAGGGGCCTTCTTCACGGTGTGGACGATCCAGCGCAGCGGGGACATCGCCGTCCTGAAGGCGCTCGGCGCCTCCACCCCGTACCTCCTGAAGGACGCCCTCGGCCAGGCGGTGGTGATGCTGGCCCTCGGCACCGGGGCCGGCACCGCGCTGGCCGTCGGCTTCGGCGCGCTGATCAGCGGTGGCGACGTGCCGTTCGTCCTCGACGCCGCCACCGTTCTGGTGCCCGCCGCGATCATGATCGCGCTCGGCGTGCTGGGCGCGGCCCTGTCCATCCGGCGGATCACCGCCGTCGACCCGCTGACCGCCCTCGGGAGCGCCCGATGACCCTCCTCGTCCACGACGTCACGCTCACCTACCCCGACGGCGACGGCCGCCTCACCGCCCTCGACGCCGTGTCGCTGGAGGTGCCCGCCGGCACCCTGACCGCGATCGTGGGGCCGTCCGGCTCCGGGAAGTCCAGCCTGCTGGCCGTCGCGGCCACGCTGGTCACCCCGGACTCCGGACGGGTCGTCCTGGCCGGCCGGGACACCACCCGGCTGGGGGCCGCCGAGAAGTCGGCCCTGCGCCGCGAGGAGATCGGCATCGTCTTCCAGCAGCCGAACCTGCTGGCCTCGCTCACCGCCGTCGAGCAGCTCCAGGTCATGGCCCACCTCTCCGGCCGGCCCTCCCGGCAGCTGCGCCGCCGCGCGGTGGAGCTGCTGGACGCGGTGGGTCTGGCCGACAAGGCCGACAAGCGGCCGCACCAGCTGTCCGGCGGGCAGCGCCAGCGCGTCAACATCGCCCGGGCGCTGATGAACGAGCCCGCCGTGCTGCTGGTCGACGAGCCGACCAGCGCCCTGGACCACGAGCGGGGCGCGGCGATACTCGACCTGCTGGTCACCCTCACCCGGGAGCGGTCCACCGCCACGGTGCTGGTCACGCACGACCGTGCCCACCTGGAGCGGATGGACCGCGTCGCGACCATGTCGGACGGCCGCCTCACCCCGAGCCCGGACCCGGTCGCGGCCTAGGCGTAGGCGCAGGCGTCCCGTCAGTGCCCGACCGGCGCGCCCTGGAGGAGTTCGAGGCGCTGCCGGGCCAGTTCCAGGTGGCGGGGGTCGAGCGACGGCAGGGCCCGCAGCAGCCGGATGAGCTCCGGGCCCGCCTCGGCGGCCGCCGCCCGGTCCTTGAGCTGGGTCCAGCAGTACAGGGCGCCCGCGGCCGCGCCCTTGACCTCGGGGGCGTCCGGGGACTGGCGGGCCAGGCGGCTGCGCCCGACGCCGGTCCACAGCCGGGTCGCCAGCCGGAAGTCGCCCGCCATGCGCGCCAGGTCGGCGCGGATCTCCGCCCAGTGCGTCGCCTCCGGGGAGGCCGGGCCGTACACCTGGAGGACGTGCTGCTCCCACGCCTGCGCGAGCGCGGCCGCCTCCGCGTGCCGCCCGGAGGTGGCCAGACCGTGGATGTGCGGCCGCGGATCCCGCCCGTCGCCCGCCACCCCCTCCGGGCCGGCGGGCCTCCGGCGGGCGGGCTCGTACGTGGCCTCCGGCGCCGGACCGTGCGCGGCTCCGTACGAGGGCTCGTGCCCGGGCGCGGTGCCCCGGCCCGGCTCCCGGGCTGCCCCGTACGCGGCCTGCGGCGCCGGGCCGTGCGCGGCGGCCGGGCGGGCGTCGAGTTCGCGGGCCGTGGGCAGGACGAGGGTGCCCGGGGGGAGCGCGGCGGCGCCCACCGCGAGGGCGTGCAGCCGCAGGTTGTCGGGCCGGCCGGAGGGGCTGCTGCGCAGCTGCTCGATCCAGTGCCGGGTGTAGCCGCTCACCCCGTTGCCGCCGCCCGCGAAGCCGGGCGGCACGACCACCCCGTACACCTCGGCGGAAGGGGAGGCGGGCAGGCTGCCGTACTCCTGGAGCAGCGGCCAGGCGGTCTTGTCCGCGGCGAGGTCGAGCAGCACGGTGGTCAGTCCGGCCGGGCGGTCGCGCAGCTCGGCGCCCAGCCACTCCCAGGGCAGACCGGTGTAGCGGACGGAGGCCGTCGTCGTCCCCGCCAGGCACAGGTGCAGCCGCCGGCCCCGCCGGTCGACCGTCAGCCGGCCCGAGAGGTAGACCAGCAGCGGGCCCGGCGTGGCGGCCGCCGTGCGCAGCCGCATCAGCACGGTGTTCGGATCGCGGGCCCCGTCGAGGTACGTGGTGTCGCTGGGGATCCCGCTGTTCAGCAGCATCGGCACCGGCACCACCCCCAGCGCGGCCAGATTGGCGCTCGGCGCGACCTGGACGGCGCGGCGGCGGACGGCGGCGTCCCCCGCTATGAGGAGTACGTGCCCCCGCTGCTGATCCACCGTGATGCTGTGCATGAGCAGACCGTACTCACTTCACGAAGGCCCCGGTGCCCCTCT
>NZ_JBHWBP010000166.1:0-15527 GCF_042735575.1 Streptomyces sp. NPDC059564
ACAGCTCCTGCGGCGCCTTCCCGACCGGCGCCTTCTCGACCGGCGCCTTCTCGACCGGCGCCTTCTCGACCGGCGCCTTCTCGACCGGCGCCTTCTCGACCGGCGCCTTCTCGAACGAGGGCCTTTCCGGCGAGGGCTTCTCCGACGATGCCTGCTGCGGCAACGGCTCCTCCGGCAACGGCTTCTCCGGCCGCTCGTCACTCATGTGGGTCACCCTATGCAGAGACGCCCCCCAGTTGAATGCCCCACCGGGCCCACCTCCGCCCGGCCGACGCCCGGGCGGCCCTCACCCCCGCCCCGCGTACATCCGCGCGATCACGTCCTCGATGTCCGGCTCCCGCACCGACAGGTCCAGCAGCGGGTACCGCGACGCCACCTCCGCCACCAGCGGCGCCGCCGACTCCCCCGCCGGGAACGCCAGCCACTGCCGCGGCCCCTCCACCCTCACCACCCGCGCCCCCGCCACCTCGACCGGCGCGAGCTCCCGCTCCAGGTCGACCACCAGCGTCCGTTCGCCCTGCCCCATCGCGTGCAGCCCGCCCAGCTCCCCGTCGTACATCAGCCGCCCGTGGTCGATCACCATCACCCGCTCGCACAGCTGCTCGATGTCCTGGAGGTCGTGCGTGGTCAGCAGCACCGTCGTCCCGAGCTCCTCGTTCAGCTGCCGCAGGAAGCCCCGTACCTTCGCCTTGCTGACCACGTCCAGCCCGATCGTCGGCTCGTCCAGGTACAGCACCTCCGGATCGTGCAGCAGCGCCGCCGCGATGTCCCCGCGCATCCGCTGCCCCAGCGACAGCTGCCGTACCGGTACGTCGAGCAGCGCGGCGAGGTCGAGCCGGTCCACGCAGCGCTCCAGGTTCTCCGCGAACCGCGCCGCCGGGATCCGGTACATCCGGCGCATCAGCCCGTACGAGTCCTTCAGCGGCAGGTCCCACCACAGGGTGGTGCGCTGCCCGAACACCACCCCGATCCGGTGCGCGAGCCGCATCCGCTCCCGCGCCGGGTCGATGCCCGCGACGCGCAGCCGGCCGCCGCTCGGCGTGAGGATGCCGGTCAGCATCTTGATGGTGGTGGACTTCCCCGCGCCGTTGGGCCCGATGTAGCCGACCACCTCACCCCGGGCGATCTCGAAGCTGATCCCGTCCACCGCCCTGACCTGTCGTTTCTCCCGCCGCACCAGGCCCACGCGGCGTCGTACGTCGAAGACCTTCTCGACCCCGTCCAACGAGATCAGCGCATCCGGCACGGCCACCACGGCTAGCTCCCCGTACTTCGGTAGGAACGCAGACCCGCGCGCCAGGCCAGCGACGCGGGCAGGAACAGTGCCAGGGCGACCAGCGGACTCAGGAACGCGGTCCACTGCGGCAGCCCCAGCGGGACGGGCCGCCCCAGCACGTACTGCGCGGGCAGCCAGTTGACGAAGGCCAGCGGCACGACGAAGACCACCCCGCGCAGCAGGTCCTGCCCGAACACCGTCGGCGGGTACTGGAGCATGGTGCAGCCCCCGTACGTGAAGGAGTTCTGCACCTCCGCCGCGTCCCCGGCGAGGAACTGGAACGCGGCCCCCGCCACCAGCACCGCGGCGAAGATCCCCGCCCCGGCGACGACCATCACCGCCACCAGCAGCACCTTCACGGCCGTCCAGTCCACCTCCAGCGCGGCGATCCCCCAGGCCATCACCGCCAGCCCCTGCGTGATCCGCCCCAGCCGGCGCAGCGCGAAGCGGTCGGCGGCGACCTGCGCGAGGACCGGTACGGGGCGCACCAGCATGGTGTCGAGGGAGCCGTCACGGATCCGGGCCCCGATCCGGTCGGTGTTGCCGAGGAACAGGTCGGCCAGGCCGAGGGAGGCCGAGCAGGACCCGTAGAGCAGGGCGATCTCGGGGAGGGTGAACCCGCCCAGGGCGTCGACGTGGGAGAACATGACGGCGATCGCGACGAAGTCGAGCAGCGAGATCACCGCGTTCCCGAAGGTCGCGAGGAGGAAGGACGCCCGGTACGTCATCGTCGACCGGATCCACATCGCGACGATCAGCCGGTAGCCGCGCAGCCCCTCACGGGCCCGCCCACGGCGCGCAGGGGCCGCGTACGGCTCCCCGGCCACCCACGCCACATCTGCCTCGACCACCCCGGTGGAACCACCACCCGCAGCAGACCCACCAGCAACAGACCCGCCCACCTCACCCACCCTGGATCACCACCTTCCGCGTCGCCGCCGACTGCACCAGCCGCCCCGCGCCCAGCAGTACGAGCGCCCAGGCGGCCTGGAACCCCAGCGCCCGGGCGGCGCCGCCCGCCCCCGCGTGCGTACCGAGCAGCACGTCCAGCGGGACCTGGAGCATCGCCGCCCAGGGCAGCATCCGCACCAGCTCGCCGAAGCCGCCCGGGAACACCGTGAGCGGCAGCAGCATCCCCGAGAAGAAGATCGTCACGAGGGAGGCCATCATGTTGATCCCGCTGCCGTCCATCAGCCAGAACGCCGCCAGCCCCAGCAGGTACCGCACCGCGAAACCGACCGTCAGGGCGAGGACGACCGACACCAGGAACAGCAGCCAGCGCCCCGGATCCGACGGCAGCGCCAGCCCGAAGGCGAGCGCCCCCGCCGCCAGCGGCGCCACCCCGCGCCCCAGCAGCTGGAAGGCGGCCCGGCCCAGGTCGGCCGAGAGCCACCACAGCTGGAGGTCCGCCGGGCGGTAGAGGTCGACGGCGATGTCACCCGTACGGACGCGCTCCTGGAACTCCTCCTGGAAGCCGCCCCCGAGCAGCGAACCGGCCGCCAGCAGGGACTGGCTGACCCAGACGAAGGTGAGCGCCTGCGCCTGGTCGTAGCCGCCGAGCCCCGGACGCTCGTCCCACAGCGCGATGTACGTGTACGCGACGATGAAGCCGAACACGGTGTTGGTGAACACCCCCGCGGCCGTCGCCGTCCCGTAGGCGGCGTAGCGCCGGAACCCGCCCGCCGCGACGGCCGGGTAGAGCCACGGTCTGCCGCCCTCGCACCGCACTTCGCCGAGACCCGCTCTCTGACGCACCGTATCCCTCCGTTTCCCACGTCGTTCCTACGTCGGCCAAAGCGCGCGAGCTTAGTGCGGAGGGGCGAGCCACGCGACCGTTTTATGCCCGTCCGGAGCGGAATCAACGGCCATCGGGTAGACACCATGAGGTACGGATGTGGATATTTCACACAGCCACGAGGAGTTCCGGAGATGAGCGACCAGTCACCACCCCAGGGCTGGCCCCCTCGTGACCCGGACACCCCCGAACAACCCACCACGGGCGGCCCCGAGGGCGCCGCACGCACGACCGGCCCGCCCCCGGGCCCCGGAGCCGCGGCGGCCGCCCGGCGCAAGCGCGGCCGCCAACGCACCGGCTGGCGCCGCCTCTTGCCCACCTGGCGCATGGTCCTGGGCGGCCTGCTGCTGCTCGCCCTGCTGATCGGCGGCGCCCTGGTGGCCGGCTACCTGCTGGTCGACATCCCGCCCGCCAACGCCGCCGCCACCGCGCAGTCCAACGTCTACCTCTACGCCGACGGTTCCCAGCTGGCCCGTGACGGCGAGGTCAACCGCGTCAACGTCCCGCTGTCACAGATCCCCCGCGGCGTCCAGGAAGCCGTACTGGCCGCGGAGGACCGGGACTTCTACTCCGAACGGGCGGTGGACCCCAAGGCGATGCTGCGCGCCGCCTGGAACACCGCGACCGGCAAGGGCACCCAGTCCGGTTCGACCATCACCCAGCAGTACGTCAAGAACTACTACCTGGGCCAGGAACAGACGGTGAAGCGCAAGGCCAAGGAGTTCTTCATCGCGATCAAACTCGGTCGTGAGAAGTCGAAGGACTACATCCTCGAGGGATACCTGAACACCAGTTACTTCGGCCGCAACGCCTACGGCATCCAGGCCGCCTCGCAGGCCTACTACGGCAAGGACGTCAACAAACTCACCACCGCCGAGGGCGCCTACCTCGCCACCCTCCTCAACTCCCCCAGCGCCTTCGACGTCGTCTCGCACCCGCAGAGCCGCGCCCGCGCCGTCGCCCGCTGGAACTACGTGCTCGACGGCATGGTGAAGAAGAAGTGGATGACCGCCACCGACCGCGCCGCGGCCCGCTTCCCCGAGCCCGGAAAGGTCCGCCCGGCCGCCGGCCTGTCCGGCCAGCGCGGCTACCTCGTCGAGGCCGTCAAGGACTACATCACCGAACACGAGATCCTCGACGACAAGACCCTCGCCGAGGGCGGCTACCGGATCACCACCACCATCGACAAGCGCCGCCAGGGCCAGTTCGTCAACGCCGTCCAGAAGGAAATGGCCGACAAGCTCGACCCGGCGGCGCGCCCCGCCGACCGCGTGGTGCGCGCGGGCGGCGCCTCCATCGACCCGGCCACCGGCAAGGTCATCGCCCTCTACGGCGGCATCGACTACACGAAGCAGTACGTCAACAACGCGACCCGGCACGACTACCAGGTGGCCTCCACCTTCAAGCCGTTCGTCTTCGCGTCGGCCGTCGAGAACGACTCCCGCACCCAGGACGGCCGCCGGATCACCCCGAACACCATCTACAACGGCGACAACAAGCGCCCGGTCGTCGGCGGCCGGATCCGCTTCGCCCCGGAGAACGAGGGCCAGGTGTCGTACGGCCCGATCACCGTCAACACCGCCACCGACCTCTCCGTCAACACCGTGTACGCGCAGATGGCCGTCGACGTGGGCGGGGCCAAGGTCAAGACGACCGCCATCGCCCTCGGCATCCCGGAGGACACCCCGAACTTCGACGCGGGTCCGGCCATCGCGCTGGGCACCATGCAGGCCAGCGTGCTGGACATGACCCAGGCCTACGCGACCCTCGCCGACCACGGCCGCCGCACCCCGTACACGTTCCTGGAGAAGATCACCAAGGACGGCGAGAACCTCCACCTCCCCGACCGCACCCCGAACCAGGCCATCAGCCGCGAAGCCGCCGACACGACCACCTCCATGCTGGTCAGCGTCGTGGACAACGGCACCGGTACGGCGGCCCTGGCGGCCGGCCACCCGGCCGCGGGCAAGACCGGCACCGCCGAAGTCGACCGCTCGGCGTGGTTCGCGGCGTACACCCCGGACCTGGTCACGGTCGTCGCGATGATGGGCCAGGACCCGGACACGGGCACCCTGCAGTCCCTCTACGGGGCGCTCGGCGAGGCCCGTATCGGGGGCGGCGGCTATCCGGCGCGGATCTGGGCCGCGTACACGAAGGCGGCCCTGGAGGCCACGGACCCGGTGGACTTCGACCTGGAGCTCCAGCCCGGCGCGGCCCAGCCCCCGCCGCCGGTCCAGCCCACCACCCCGCAGCCGCCCGAAGACAGCCGGCCGCCCGCCGAGCCCACCCCGCCGACGGGCGGACAGACCCAGGACGGCCGGACCCAGGGCGGCCAGACGAACGGGGGCCAGACCCAAGGCGGCCAAACCCAGGGCGGCCAGACCAACGGGGGCCAGACCCAGGGCGGCCAGACGCAAGGCGGCCAGACCAACGGGGGCCAGACCCAAGGCGGTCAAACGCAAGGCGGTCAAACGCAAGGCGGCCAGACCCAGGGCGGCCAAACGCAGGGCGGCCAGACAACGGGCGGACAGACAACGGGCGGACAGACCACCGGCGGCGAGACCACCGGCGGCGAGACCCAGGGCGGCGGCACCTTCCGCAACCGCCGCCCCGCGGCCGACCTCCTGGAGTGAGTGAGGGTCAGTGACCCGAGGTCGCCTTCAGGCCCACCACGGCGACCAGCAGCAGACAGATGAAGAAGATCCGGGCGGCGGTGACGGGCTCTCCCAGCACCGCCATCCCGAGCACGGCCGCACCGGCCGCACCGATGCCCACCCAGACGCCGTACGCCGTACCGATGGGCAGGGTCTTCGCCGCGTACGACAGCAGCACCATGCTCGCGACGATGCCCGCGCCCGTGAAGACGGACGGCCAGAGCCGGGTGAAGCCCTCGGTGAATTTCATGCCGATCGACCAGCCGACTTCGATGAGACCGGCGACGATGAGAAGAACCCATGCCATGACGAGGCACCTCCGGGACGAGAACGGAAAGGAAGTGCGTCGTCTTTGCGTCCTGCAACCCGGTACGGCGCGTCTCGTCGGGGGTTCCCCACCACCGTAGCAAAAGGCACCGAAAAGGGCCGGTGACCCCGGTCACCGGCCCTTCAGAAGTGGATCAGGGGCTCAGAGGTACAGCCCGGTGGAGTCCTTGGACCCCTCCAGCCGCTCCGCGGCCACGGCGTGCAGGTCCCGCTCGCGCATCAGCACGTACGTCGCCCCGCGCACCTCGACCTCCGCCCGGTCCTCCGGGTCGTACAGGACCCGGTCGCCCGGCTCCACGCTGCGCACGTTCTGGCCGACCGCGACCACCTCGGCCCAGGCGAGCCGCTTGCCCACCGCGGCCGTCGCCGGAATCAGGATGCCGCCGCCCGAGCGCCGCTCGCCCTCGGGCAGGTCGGACTTCACGAGCACGCGGTCGTGCAGCATGCGGATGGGCAGCTTGTCGTGGGTGGTGTTCTCGCTCACGCCACGAACCTACCTGCCCCGGCGCGCCCCGTACCCCGGAGGGTCCTCACCGCTTGCGGCGCGCCGAGACCACGAGCAGGCCCACCACACCCGCCGCGAGGAGCACGACGGGCACGATCCGGTCCGCGCGCGGAGCGCCGTCCTCGCGGCACAGGCCGCCCTTCACGTCCGTGACGAGCCGGTTGACGGCCACGAAGGCGCGCCCGGCGGTGTGGTCCACAGCGCTGACCGCCTTGGCCTTCGCGTCCCCGATGATCGTCTTCGGGTGCATGCGCACGCCGATCTCGTCGAGCGTCTCGGCGAGCTGCTCGCGGCGGCGGACGATGTCCGCCTCGATCTGTGCGGGGGTCCTGGCTTCCGGCACCGCGCTGCCTCCGTCGTCGTGTCGTACTCGTGGTCGCATGGGGCGTAGTCCGCCATGAACAGTCTGTCAGCTTAGTCTCGTGGCGTACCGTTCCCCTCCCGAGGAGAAGACCTACCGATGAGCGAGCGACTCCAGCCGGGCGACACCGCCCCCGCCTTCACCCTGCCCGACGCGGACGGCAACGAGGTGTCGCTGGCCGCCCACAAGGGCCGCAAGGTGATCGTGTACTTCTACCCGGCCGCCCTGACGCCGGGCTGCACGAAGCAGGCCTGCGACTTCACGGACAACCTCTCCCTCCTCGCCGACGCGGGCTACGACGTCATCGGCGTCTCCCCGGACAAGCCGGAGAAGCTCGCGAAGTTCCGCGAGAAGGAGCACCTGAAGGTCACCCTGGTCGGCGACCCCGACAAGGAGACCCTGACTGCGTACGGCGCCTTCGGCGAGAAGAAGCTCTACGGCAAGACGGTCACCGGGGTCATCCGCTCCACGGTGGTCGTCGACGAGGAGGGCAAGGTCGAACACGCCTTCTACAACGTCAAGGCCACGGGCCACGTAGCCAAGATCATCAAGGACCTGGGGATCTGACGCGACCCCCTCCCTCCGAAATCGCCCGTACCGAACAAATCGGTGCGGGCGATTCCGCTTATCGGATGAAATCCACCGTAACCGTCCGACTATCGGTCCGTTACTCCATGCGAGTGCCGTACGCGCGGCCGAGACACGGAGGGGACCGAAATGCCGACCAGCCCATACACGAAGGACCGCCTCACGGAGGCGGCATGCACGTCACGCACGCTGACCGAGGCGCTGGAGAAGCTGGGGGTGGATCCGAGGAGCGGCTCGCGCCACTACCTGCTCAACCGCATGCGGAAGCTGGAAGTCGACGTTTCGCACTTCGAGCCGGAGAGGGTGAAGTGGACACGGGAGATCCTGGCCGAGGCGGTCGCCGCCTCGACCACCATGTGCGACGTGCTCCGACGCCTCGGCCTCGACGTCGTGGGCGGCCACCACACCCACATCAGCCGCAAGGTGAAGGCGTTCGCAATCGACACCTCGCACTTCGCGCCTCCCCCACGCACGGAGCGAATGCGCGAAAACCGGCGGCGGCGCTCACCCGAGGAACTCCTCCGCGAAAACCCCTCCCCGACCGCGACCAGGGTGCACAACCGCAGGCTGCGACGCGCGCCGATGGAGATCGGACATGAGGAGCGCTGCTCCATGTGCGGCCTGGAAGCCACCTGGCAGGGGGAGCCTCTGCCCCTGGAGGTCGACCACATCAACGGGGACTGGCGAGACAACCGCGCAGACAACCTTCGGTTCCTCTGCCCCAACTGTCACTCCACGACGGATACATACCGAGGCCGCGCCAAGGGCCGTCGGTGACCGCCACCGCCCGCTACACGCGGGAACTGCTGGCCGAGGCCGCGGCTCGATGCAAGGACATCGACGAGGTCATCGCCCGCTACGGCATAACGCCGCACCCCGAGCGGCTCGGGCAATACCTCATGCGCCGCTTCTCCGCATACGGCATCGACGTCTCCCACTTCAAACGGCGACCCTACAGGCGCCACGAGAAGCCAGACGGGAGCACCCTGCGGAACGCGGTTGCCACATCACAATCATGGTCGGAGACCCTGCGGCGTCTCGACCGGCCCGACAGCTTCGCGTGGAGGGCCTCTCTCAAGAGGTGGGTCCTCGACTCCGGGCTGGACACGTCGCACTTCCTCGGGCAGGCGCACCAGCGCGGCAAGCCGGGGCCCGTTGCCGCCCGGCCCGCCACCGAGGTGCTCGTCCACCACGACGGACAACGACGCACCGGGACCAAACTCCTGCGCCGCGCCCTCCGCGAAGTCGGCGTGCCCGACGAGTGCGAGCGGTGCGGGACGCCCCCCGAATGGCGCGGACACCCCATGACGCTGGAGATCGACCACATCAACGGCGATTGGAGCGATGACCGGCGCGAGAACCTCCGGCTACTGTGCCCCAACTGCCATGCGACGACGAATACCTGGTGTCGCGGAGGACAGCGCAGGCCAGTCGCCGACCGAAGCGGGGCCGCCGTACACTAGGCGCGGCAAGCCGGACTAGATGTCCGAATTACGCAATCTGTCGCGGTCGTGGCGAAATTGGCGATACGCGCTGGGTTTAGGTCCCAGTGGGGTAACACCCGTGGGGGTTCGAGTCCCCCCGACCGCACACAGTCCGAAGGCCCCGCACGCAGTCGTGTGCGGGGCCTTCGGCGTTCCGGCCGGGGGTCAGCCCAGCAGTTCGCGGACCACCGGGATCAGGGCGCGGAAGGCCTGGCCGCGGTGGGAGATGGCGTTCTTTTCCGCTGCCGTGAGTTCCGCGCAGGTGCGGGATTCGCCCAGGGGCTGGAGGATCGGGTCGTAGCCGAAGCCGCCGGTGCCCGCCGGGGTGTGGCGCAGGGTGCCCAGGAGGCGGCCCTCGACGACGCGTTCGGTGCCGTCCGGGAGGGCGAGGGCGGCCGCGCAGAAGAAGTGGGCGGCGCGGTGTTCGTCGGCGATGTCCCCGAGCTGGGCGAGCAGGAGGTCGAGGTTGGCCTTGTCGTCGCCGTGGGTGCCGGCCCAGCGGGCGGAGAAGATGCCGGGGGCGCCGTTCAGGACGTCCACGCAGAGCCCCGAGTCGTCGGCGACGGCCGGGAGGCCGGTGGCCTGCGCGAGGGCGTGGGCCTTGAGGAGGGCGTTCTCGGCGAAGGTGACGCCGGTTTCCTTCACGTCCGGGATCTCCGGGTACGCGTCGGCGCCGACCAGCTCGAACGGGAGGCCGGCGGCGGACAGGATCGCGTGCAGCTCGGTGACCTTGCCGGGGTTGCGCGTGGCCAGGATCAGGCGGCGGGGCGTAGAAGTCATGCCCCCATTATTTCCGCCGCGCCGAGCGCCCCGTTCCGGTCCGGCCCGCTCAGCCCGGGGTGCAGACCTTGGAGATCTCCTTGGCGGCGTCCGCGACGGGCTGGACGTCGGGGGTGGCGTCGCCGTTCTCGACCGAGGTGCGGACGTTCTTCACGGCGGTGGTCATGGAGTCGACGGCCTTGGAGAGGTCGGCGTTGCCCGTCGAGTCCTTGATCTGCTTCAGGTTCGTCTCGATCTGGGTGAGCGCGTTCTGGGTGTCCTGGACGCTGTTCCCGGCCTGGGAGACGGCCTGCTGGAGCTGGTCGACGCTGTTGGCTATGGCCACCGCCGTGTTGGCGCAGTCCATCGCCGTGGAGATGGCGTCGCAGGAGGCCAGGGCCGGGACGGTGAGCACGGCCGTCAGTGCGATGCCGGCGATACGGAGCTTCGTCTTCATGCGGGTCCCCCAGGGCTCGGATGCGTGGACGGGCGCACGGCTGTGACACCGTGCGCCCGTACCGGCGTAGACGCGCGACCGCGTCCGGCGGTTGCCGCGCCGGTTGCTACGGGATCTGCCGCTCCAGCGCGGCGAGCTGGAGCGCTTCCAGGTCGGCGCAGCCGCCGGCGGCGAGGTCGAGGAGCGCGTTGAGCTCCTTGCGGTCGAAGGGCTCGCCCTCGGCGGTGCCCTGGACCTCGACGAAGCGGCCGTCGCCGGTGCAGACGACGTTCATGTCGGTCTCGGCGCGCACGTCCTCCTCGTAGCAGAGGTCGAGGAGCGGGACGCCGTCGACGATGCCGACGCTGACGGCGGCGACGGTGCCGGTGAGCGGCTTGCGGCCGGCCTTGATCAGCTTCTTCTGCTGGCCCCAGGCGATGGCGTCGGCGAGGGCGACGTAGGCGCCGGTGATGGCGGCGGTGCGGGTGCCTCCGTCGGCCTGGAGGACGTCGCAGTCCAGGACGATGGTGTTCTCGCCCAGCGCCTTGTAGTCGATGACGGCGCGCAGCGAGCGGCCGATGAGGCGGGAGATCTCGTGGGTGCGGCCGCCGATCTTGCCGCGGACGGATTCGCGGTCGCCGCGGGTGTTGGTGGAGCGGGGCAGCATCGAGTACTCGGAGGTGACCCAGCCTTCGCCGCTGCCCTTGCGCCAGCGCGGGACGCCTTCGGTGAAGGAGGCGGTGCAGAAGACCTTGGTGTCTCCGAAGGAGACGAGGACGGAGCCCTCTGCGTGCTTGCTCCATCCGCGTTCGATGGTGACCGGGCGGAGCTGTTCGGGCGTACGGCCGTCGATGCGAGACATGGCTGTGAGCCTAGTCGGTGCGCGGGTACGGGAAGACCCCGTCCGGCGTGCCCGGTACGGGGTCCTCGTGAAGCCGTGTCGAGCCGGTGGGCTCAGCTCACATCATGTCTTCGATCTCGCCGGCGATCGGGTCGGCGTCGGTGCCGATGACGACCTGGATGGCGGTGCCCATCTTGACGACGCCGTGTGCGCCGGCGGCCTTGAGGGCGACCTCGTCGACGAGGTCGGGGTTGGTGACCTCGGTGCGCAGGCGGGTGATGCAGCCTTCGACTTCTTCGATGTTGTCGATACCGCCGAGCCCGGCGACGATCTTCTCAGCCTTGGTGGCCATGCGTTTCTCCCTGAGTTTTACGAAGAACGAGTCTCGGCGGCCGCTACCAGCTTCGTCCGCTTCGTCACGGTAGCTCACGGTTGGCCTATCTACGCGAGCACGAGTCTGGTATCTGCCGAATGATGACCATCAGCAGCAGCCTGCCCGCAACTGGTCTACACCAGTGTGCCGCAAGTGGTGCGGCTGCCAAAACGGGCCGGTCCAGGGAGGTCGCGATGAGCGCGAGCAGCGCTGCAGCAGTGCCCCAGAAGCAGTGGTGGAACGGCTTGTTCCAGGGCCTGCAGAAGATGGGGCGCAGCCTCCAGCTGCCGATCGCCGTCCTGCCCGCCGCGGGCATCCTGAACCGGCTGGGGCAGCCGGACGTGTTCGGCGCGGACGGCCTGAACTGGACGAGGGTGGCCAGGGTGATGGCGGGTGCGGGCGGGGCCCTGCTCGACCCGGACCTCGGCCTGCCGCTGCTGTTCTGCATCGGCGTCGCGATCGGCATGGCCAAGAAGGCGGACGGATCGACGGCGCTGGCGGCCGTCGCGGGCTTCCTCGTCTACCGGGGCGTGCTGCACGCCTTCCCCGACGCGTGCCCCCCGCTCACCCGGAACATCGGCGGCGGGTGCCTGGGGCGGAACGACACCTTCGCGGGGTTCACGTACCAGAACCCGGGGGTGTTCGGCGGCATCATCATGGGCCTGCTCGCGGCCTGGTTCTGGCAGCGCTACCACCGGGTGAAGCTGGTCGACTGGCTGGGCTTCTTCAACGGGCGCCGGCTCGTCCCGATCATCATGTCGTTCGTCGCCATCGGCTTCGCCGCGGTGTGCCTGTGGATCTGGCCGCCGGTCGGCGACGCGCTGGAGAGCTTCTCCGACTGGCTGAGCGGGCTGGGCTCGTGGGGTGCGGGCATCTTCGGCGTGGCGAACCGCGCGCTGCTGGTGATCGGCCTGCACCAGTTCCTGAACGTGCCCATCTGGTTCCAGTTCGGCTCGTACACCACGCCGGAAGGGAAGACGGTCCACGGCGACATCAACATGTTCCTGAACGGCGACCCGAACGCGGGCCTGTTCCTGTCCGGCTTCTTCCCGATCATGATGTTCGCGCTGCCGGCGGCGGCGCTGGCGATCACGCACTGCGCGAAGCCGCTGCGCCGCAAGGAGATCGGCGGTCTGATGCTGTCGGTGGGCCTGACCTCGTTCGTCACGGGCATCACCGAGCCGCTGGAGTACTCGTTCCTGTTCGTGGCGCCGGCGCTGTACGCGGTGCACGCGGTACTGACGGGTGTGTCGATGGCGGTGACGTGGGCGCTGGGCGTGCACGACGGGTTCACCTTCTCGGCGGGTCTGATCGACTACGTCATCAACTGGAACCTGGCGACCAAACCGTGGCTGATCATCCCGATCGGGCTGTGCTTCGCGCTCGTCTACTACGTGGTCTTCCGGTTCGCGATCACCACGTTCAACCTCCCGACGCCGGGGCGGGAGTCGGACGAGGAGATCGCCGCAATGCAGGTGGAGAACACCAAGGCGTAGCGCGTGGGATAATAACGGCACAAACCACGGCGGTTCAGGCCTTAAGCCTGGGCGCCAAGGCCTTCGGACCCTTCGGGTCCGGGGGCCTTTGTCGTTGATGTGTGGATGTGTTCCCCGCCACGAAAATGACGGGTTCCTTACGTAGACCTCACCGTGCTACAACTGGTCTACACCACTTGATGGTGTAGACCATGAGGGCTTGTCCGGCCCCAGGTCCCCCTTTCCGAGACGCCGCCACCCCCTTTTTCCTTGTCCCCAGGCAGCGCCTTGTCCACTGGAGGAACCCCATGTCCACAGCGACCGCTGCGGAAAAGAAGAAGGGCGCTGGCGTGATGGCCGTCATGCAGCGCATCGGCCGGAGCCTCATGCTCCCCGTTGCCGTGCTGCCGGCCGGCGCTCTGCTGCTCCGCCTGGGCGCGGACGACATGCTCGGCGAC
The DNA here is from genome assembly GCF_042735575.1 of Streptomyces sp. NPDC059564. NCBI lineage: Bacteria > Bacillati > Actinomycetota > Actinomycetes > Kitasatosporales > Streptomycetaceae > Streptomyces > Streptomyces sp. NPDC059564. The sequence continues at coordinate 13,333 of NZ_JBHWBP010000166.1, forward strand.
AAGGACGTCTTCCCGACGTTCATCCTCAAGATCGCCGGTTACATGGCCGCCGGTGGTGGCGCGATCCTCGACAACATGGCGCTGCTGTTCGCCGTCGGCATCGCGATCGGCTTCGCCAAGAAGTCGGACGGCTCGACGGCCCTGGCCGCCGTCACCGGTTACCTGGTCTTCCAGAAGGTGCTCGCCACCTTCACCGACTCGAACCTGCCGAAGGTCGCCAAGGTCGCCGCAGGCAAGATCGTCGAGGTCGACGCCCCGGTCAACGCCGGTGTCCTCGGCGGCGTCGTGATGGGCATCATCACCGCCCTGCTGTACCAGAAGTTCTACCGGACCAAGCTGCCGGACTGGGCGGGCTTCTTCGGCGGCCGCCGCCTGGTGCCGATCCTCTCCGCCCTCGCGGGTCTGGTCACCGGCATCGTCTTCGGTCTGATCTGGCCGGTCCTCGGCACCGGTCTGCACAACTTCGGTGAGTGGCTCGTCGGCTCCGGCTCCGTCGGCGCGGGCATCTTCGGTGTCGCCAACCGCGCGCTGATCCCGATCGGCATGCACCACCTGCTGAACTCCTTCCCGTGGTTCCAGGCCGGTTCGTTCGACACCGCCAACGGCGCCGTCCACGGCGACATCGCCCGCTTCCTCGCCGGTGACCCGAGCGCCGGACAGTTCATGACCGGCTTCTTCCCGATCATGATGTTCGCCCTCCCGGCGGCCTGCCTCGCGATCGTCCACTGCGCCCGCCCCGAGCGCCGCAAGGTCGTCGGCGGCATGATGTTCTCCCTCGCGGCCACCGCCTTCGTCACCGGCGTGACCGAGCCCATCGAGTTCACCTTCATGTTCATCGCCCCGGTGCTCTACGCGATCCACGCGGTCCTCACCGGTGTCTCCCTGGCGCTGACCTGGGCCCTCGGTATGAAGGACGGCTTCGGCTTCTCCGCCGGCGCGGTCGACTTCCTGCTGAACCTCGGCATCGCGGACAACCCGTGGGGCCTGGCCGGCGTCGGCCTCTGCTTCGCGGTGGTCTACTACGTCGTCTTCCGCTTCGCGATCACCAAGTGGAACCTGCCGACGCCGGGCCGCGAGTCCGACGAGGAGCTCGCCGAGCTGGCGAAGGCCGAGGCCAAGTAGGCCTCCCGCCCCACGCGCGAAGGAGCCCCCGCTCTCCCGGAAGGGAGGGCGGGGGCTCCTTCGTCGCGCGGGGCGCGCGGAGTCGTTCAGACCTCGTAGACGGCGCCCGCGTACGCGAGGTCGACCTGGCCGTCGTAGACCGCGCGGGCGTCGGCCAGGTTCTGCTCGGCGTCCGTCCACGGCGGGATGTGCGTCAGGACGAGCCGGCCGACACGGCCGCCCCGCGCGTACTCGCCGGCCTCGCGGCCGTTGAGGTGGAGGTCGGGGACGTCCTCCTTGCCGTGCGTGAACGACGCCTCGCACAGGAACAGGTCGGCGCCCTCGGCCAGCACCCCCAGCTCGGGGCAGGTGCCCGTGTCACCCGAGTACGTCAGCGAGCGCCCGCCGTGCTCGATGCGGATGCCGTACGACTCCACCGGGTGGCAGACCTTCTCGGTGCGGACCGTGAACGGGCCGATCTCGAAGGTGGCGGACTTCAGGGTGCGGAACTCGAAGACCTCGCTCATCGAACGCTCGTCGGGGACGTCCTCGTAGGCCGTGGTCAGGCGCTGCTCGGTGCCCTCGGGACCGTAGACGGGCAGGGTGCCGCAGCGGCCGCCCTCGTGCCGGTAGAAGCGGGCGACGAAGTAGGCGCACATGTCGATGCAGTGATCGGCGTGCAGATGGCTCAGGAAGATCGCGTCGAGGTCGTAGAGACCGCAGTAGCGCTGGAGCGCGCCGAGGGAGCCGTTGCCCATGTCGAGGAGCAGCCGGAAGCCGTCGGCCTCGACGAGATAGCTCGAACATGCCGAATCCGCGGACGGGAACGACCCCGAACAGCCGACGACGGTGAGCTTCATGGAGCGTGAACCTCCGTGGACGGTCCGTGGACGGAATGCGGGCCGTGCGTGGGTCGAGCGTAAGGCGCGAAACCTCCGGTCGCTCCTCCGCGGCAGGCCGTTGTGGGGGGAATCACCTGTGCTGTCACCCAGGGGAGCGACAGGGGGCACGGACGTTGCCGTGCGGCGGGCGGCGCGGCGGGGGTGCGGCCGCCGTGCCGGGGGGCGCCCGCGCGGCTACGGTCGGTATATGGA
>NZ_JBHWBP010000167.1:0-15451 GCF_042735575.1 Streptomyces sp. NPDC059564
CGGATCCGGGGTCGGCGTCGGCGTCGGCGTCGGGGTCGGCTTCGGATCCGGGGTCGGCGTCGGCGTCGGCGTCGGCGTCGGGGTCGGCGTCGGCGTGGGCCTCGGCTTCGGCCCCGTCGGCTGCCCCGTCCCCGCACCGGCACCGGCGCCCGTCCCCGTACCTGCGCCACCGGTACCGCCCGCGTCCGGGACCTCGTGCGTCCCCCGGAGGTAGAACGTGAACCAGGACCGCACCGTCCTCAGGTACTCCCCGGACTGGTTGTACGACAGCACCGCCCGGTCGAGGTCCGCCCCCACCCGCAGGTCGCGGCTGCCCGCGCACAGGTAGCGGGCGGCCGCCAGGGCCGCGTCGTGGACGTTGTTCGGGTCGCGGCGCCCGTCGCCGTTCGCGTCCTGGCCCCAGGCCGCCCAGGTGGAGGGGATGAACTGCATGGGGCCGACGGCCCGGTCGTAACGGGCGTCGCCGTCGTAGGCCCCGCCGTCCGTGTCGGAGATGTTCGCGAAGCCGTTGCCGTCGAGGACGGGCCCCAGGATGGGCCGCAGGGTGGTTCCGGCGGCGTCGACCTGCCCGCTGCGCGCCTGGCCCGACTCGACCTTGCCGATCGCCGCGAGCAGCTGCCAGCGCAGCCCGCACCCGGGGTCGGTCTCCCCCACCTTCTGCTCGGCCCGCCGGTACGCCGCGAGCACGCTCGCCGGTATCCCCTGCGAACCCTCCAGCACCACCGGCACCACCACCGGCACCACCGCGGCCGCGTCGGGGGCCGGCGCGGGCGTCGGCCGCGCGGCCGCCTGCTCGCCCTCCGGCAGCAGCACGGCCGGGGGCTCGGGGCTGACCAGCGGCGGCAGTTCGGTGAAGTAGGAGGAGTCGCCCCCGGAACCGCCGGAACCCCCGGAGGGCCCCGCCGGAACGGTCTGCGCGCCTTCCCCGGCCGCGGACATCCGCTCCGCGAGACCCGCGGCCGGGCCCTGCGAGGCCGTCATCGCCGCGGCCACCAGCGCCGAGACCAGGGCGGCGGCCGCGCCCCTGCGCAGTCCGCGTCCGACTATTCGTGCCGACATGAGCGGGACCCCTCCCCTAGACGTTCGCGTGACCCTACGTCAACTCCCTTCACAGGGCACGCGATGAAGTCCGGATTTCACCGGATCCCCACCTCCTCGCGCAGGTCACGCATACTGTCCCGACGCCGAAGACCCAGGAGAAGCGTCATGCCGTTCACTCTCAGCCATGCGGCCGCCGTGCTTCCGGCCATCCGCCGGACCGGTCGCGCCCGGGGGCCGCTGGTCGCCTCCGCCCTCGTCCTGGGGTCGTTCGCGCCGGACACCTTCTACTTCGCGGACGCGGTCGTCCAAGGCCTCATGGGCTACGGCGGGTTCGCCCACTCGCCGACCGGCGTGTTCACCGTGGACGCCGCCCTCACCGCCGTCCTCGGCGCGTGCTGGCTCCTGCTGCGCGAACCGCTGGTCGCGCTGCTGCCCCGGACCTGGCGCGGCCGGGCGTACGCGTTCGTACGCGGCGAGTCCTGGCGGGGGCGACGGCTGCCCGCGCTCGCGCTGTGGTTCTACCTGTCGGCGGTGGCCGGGTCCCTCACGCACGTGGTGTGGGACAGCTTCACCCACCCGCACCGCTGGGGGACCAACGCGCTGCCCCGCCTCGGGGAGCCCTTCGCCTTCGGCCTGCCCCTCTACTCCTTCGTCCAGTACGGCACTTCGGCGCTCTCCGCCTGCGTGCTGCTCTGGTTCACGGTGACCGCCCTGCGGCGGCTGCCGGCCCCGTCCGTGCCGCCGGCGTCGGTGCCGGTGCTCGGCCGGGCGGAGATCTGGGGGGCGGCCGCGCTGGTCGCGGTGTGCGTGGCGGCGGGCATCACGCTGCGGGTGATCCGCTACTTCACGTTCTTCGACCGGATCCGCACCCCGCTCGACATCATCCCGACCGTCTGTTTCGGCGCGGGCGGCGGTCTCGCCGTCGGACTGCTGCTCTACGGGGTCCTCGTCCGCCTCCTCCACCGCCGGGGCGGCGACCGCACCGGCCGGGACCGCACCGCCCCGGACGCGCGAACGCCCGTCCCCACCGCCTAGCCGGGCGGCGGGAACGGGCGCTCCCGAAAGACGCGACGCGGCTCAGTGCGCGGCGGACTCCCAGTCCTTGCCGACGCCGACCGACACGTCGAGCGGGGCCCGCAGTTCGACGGCGGCGGCCATCTCCCGGCGCAGCAGCTCCTCGACCCGCTTCCGCTCGCCCGGAGAGATCTCCAGCACGATTTCGTCGTGGACCTGGAGCAGCATCCGCGAGGTCAGCCCGGCCTCGGCCAGGGCCTTGTCCACGCGCAGCATGGCGACCTTGACGATGTCGGCGGCGGTGCCCTGGATCGGGGCGTTCAGCGCCATCCGCTCGGCGGCCTCGCGGCGCTGGCGGTTGTCGCTGTTCAGGTCGGGCAGGTAGCGGCGGCGGCCGAACACCGTCGCCGTGTAGCCGGTGGCCCGAGCCTCGTCCACGACGCGGCCGAGGTAGTCCCGGACCCCGCCGAACCGCTCGAAGAAGGTGTCCATCAGACCGCGCGCCTCGGCGGGCTCGATGTTCAGCTGCTGGGCGAGACCGAAGGCGGACAGCCCGTACGCGAGCCCGTAGGACATGGCCTTGATCTTGCGGCGCATCTCGGCGTCGACCGCCGAGCGCTCCACCCCGAACACCTGGGAGGCGACGGTGGTGTGCAGGTCCTCGCCGGACAGGAACGCCTCGATGAGGCCCTCGTCCTCGGAGAGGTGGGCCATGACGCGCAGCTCGATCTGGCTGTAGTCGGCGGTCATGAGGGTTTCGTAGCCCTCGCCGACGACGAACCCGCGGCGGATGGCGCGGCCCTCGTCGGTGCGCACCGGCACGTTCTGCAGGTTGGGGTCGGTGGAGGACAGCCGGCCGGTCGCGGCGACGGTCTGGCTGAAGCTGGTGTGCACGCGGCCGTCGGCGGCGATGGCCTTGACCAGGCCCTCGACGGTGACGCGCAGTTTGGCCTGTTCCCGGTGCCGCAGCATGATCACGGGGAGTTCGTGGTCGGTCTGCGTGGCCAGCCAGGCCAGCGCGTCCGCGTCGGTGGTGTAGCCGGTCTTGGTCTTCTTCGTCTTCGGCAGGTCCAGCTCGCCGAAGAAGACCTCCTGGAGCTGCTTGGGCGAACCGAGGTTGAACTCGTGGCCGACCGTCGCGTGCGCCTCCTTCACCGCCTGCTGCACGGCTCCGGCGAACTGCTGCTCCATGGCCTCCAGGTGGTCGCGGTCGGCCGCGATGCCCGCCCGCTCCAGCCGGGCCAGCAGCTCGGAGGTGGGCAGTTCCATGTCGTGGAGCAGCTCGGTGGCGCCCACCTCGTCGAGCTTCACGGTGAAGGCGTCGCCCAGGTCGAGGACGGCGCGGGCCTGCGCCATCAGCGCGTCGGCCTCGGCGGTCTCGTCCGCCCCGAAGGCCAGCTGGCCGTCGGCGGCCGGGGGCGTCAGCTCGCGGTGCAGGTACTCGTTGGACAGGACGTCCAGCGCGAAGGAGCGGCGGCCCGGCTTGACCAGATAGGCGGCGAGCGCGGTGTCCATGGTGACCCCGGCCAGCGTCCAGCCGTGCTCGGGGAAGACCCGCATCAGGCCCTTGGCGTTGTGCACGACCTTGGGCCGGTCCGCGTCGGCGGCCCAGGCGGCGAAGGCCTTCTCGTCCGCCTCGTCCAGGGTGGACGGGTCGAACCAGGCGGCGGCCCCGCCGGCCGCGGCCAGCGCGACCTCGGAGACGTTGCCCTGGCCCAGCGCCCAGCTGTCGACGGTGGAGACGCCCAGCGGGCCGCCCGCGTGGGCCTCCAGCCAGGGAGCCAGCTCGCCCGCGCCCAGCACGGACCCGTCCAGCTCCACCCCGGCCGCCGGAGCCGGGGCCTCCTCCTCGGCCGCGCCCGGGTCCACGCCCAGCAGCCGCTCGCGCAGCGAGGCGTTGCGGATCTCCAGCACGTCCAGCACGCCGGTCACCGCGGACCGGTCGTAGGGCAGGCGCTCCAGGTCGGTGGGGGTCTTGGGCAGCTCCACGTCCTTGACCATCTCGGTCAGGACCCGGTTGAGCTTCACGGCCTCCAGGTGGTCCCGGAAGTTCTGCCCGGCCTTGCCCTTGACCTCCTCCGCGCGCTCCACCAGCTCCGCGAACGACCCGAACTGGGTGATCCACTTCGCGGCGGTCTTCTCGCCGACGCCCGGGATGCCCGGCAGGTTGTCGGACGGGTCGCCGCGCAGCGCCGCGAAGTCCGGGTACTGCTGCGGGGTGAGCCCGTACTTCTCCTCGACCTTCTCCGGGGTGAACCGGGTCAGCTCGGAGACACCCTTGGTCGGGTACAGCACGGTGGTGCGCTCGGACACCAGCTGGAAGGAGTCCCGGTCACCGGTGACGATCAGCACGTCGAAACCGGCGGCCTCGGCCTGCGTCGCCAGCGTCGCGATCACGTCGTCGGCCTCGAAGCCGTCGACCGCGAACCGCGGCACCTTCATCGCGTCGAGCAGCTCGCCGATCAGCTCGACCTGCCCCTTGAACTCGTCCGGGGTCTTCGAGCGGTTCGCCTTGTACTCGGGGAACTCCGTCGACCGCCACGTCTTGCGGGACACGTCGAACGCCACCGCGAAGTGCGTGGGCGCCTCGTCGCGCAGCGTGTTCGCCAGCATCGACGCGAAGCCGTAGATGGCGTTCGTCGGCTGGCCGGTCGCGGTCGTGAAGTTCTCCGCGGGCAGCGCGAAGAACGCCCGGTACGCCAGGGAGTGCCCGTCCATGAGCATCAGGCGGGGGCGGTCCGCTGCGGTCGGCTGGTCGGTCTTCTTCGATGCTGTCTCTGCCACGCCCCCGATCCTAGGCGCCCCCACTGACAAATCCGGCTTCGGCGATGTCGGCGGAGCGTGACAGGATCGGACGCGCACGCGAAGGAGCGCGGTACCGCAGCCGCACGCGTGACGAAGAAGCTCAGGATGCTCGAAGGGGAGCGACATGGCCGCCAAGCCGCCCGCAGGTGATCCCGTCCAGGACGCGCCGCAGGTCGCGCCCCCCAAGCGCGCGGCGGCCGGCCTGCCCGCGATCGGGCACACCCTGAAGATCGCCCAGCAGCAGATGGGCGTCGCCCGCACCGCGCGCACCCTCCTCAAGGTCAACCAGAAGGACGGCTTCGACTGCCCCGGCTGCGCCTGGCCCGAGGGAGACAAGCGGCACACCGCCGAGTTCTGCGAGAACGGCGCCAAGGCGGTCGCCGAGGAGGCCACGCTGCGCCGGGTCACCCCGGCGTTCTTCGCCGAACACCCCCTCGCCGACCTCGCGACGCGCTCCGGCTACTGGCTCGGCCAGCAGGGCCGCATCACCGAGCCGATGCTCCTGGAAAGAGGGGCCCTCCCCGAGGGCGGCGACCGCTACGAGCCGGTCAGCTGGGAGCGCGCCTTCGAGGTGATCGCCGAGGAACTGCGCGCCCTGGCCTCCCCCGACGAGGCCGTCTTCTACACCTCGGGCCGCACCAGCAACGAGGCCGCGTTCCTCTTCCAGCTCTTCGCCCGCGAGTACGGCACCAACAACCTGCCGGACTGCTCCAACATGTGCCACGAGTCCTCGGGCTCCGCCCTGAACGAGACCATCGGCATCGGCAAGGGCAGCGTCTCCCTGGAAGACCTCCACCAGGCCGAACTGATCATCGTCGCCGGGCAGAACCCGGGCACCAACCACCCGCGCATGCTCTCCGCCCTGGAACAGGCCAAGAAGGCCGGCGCGAAGATCATCTCGGTGAACCCGCTGCCCGAGGCCGGCACCGAACGCTTCAAGAACCCCCAAAGCCCCCTCGGCATGCTCAAGGGCACCGCCCTGACCGACCTCTTCCTCCAGATCCGCATCGGCGGCGACCAGGCCCTCTTCCGCCTCCTCAACAAGCTCGTCATCGACACCGGCGACGCCACCGACGAGGCCTTCATCCGCGAGCACACCCACGGCTACGAGGAGTTCGCGGCCGCCGCCAAGGACGCCGACTGGGACGAGACCCTCACCGCCACCGGCCTCACCCGCCCCGAGATCGAACGCGCCCTGGCCATGATCCTGGCCTCCAAGCGCACCATCGTCTGCTGGGCCATGGGCCTCACCCAGCACAAGCACGCCGTCGCCACCATCCGCGAGGTCGTCAACCTCCTCCTGCTGCGCGGCGACATCGGCCGCCCCGGCGCCGGGGTCTGCCCCGTCCGCGGCCACTCCAACGTCCAGGGCGACCGCACCATGGGGATCTTCGAACGCCCCGCCCCGGCCTTCCTCGACGCCCTCGACCGCGAATTCGCCATCACCTCGCCGCGCGACCACGGCTTCGACGTCGTCCGCTCCATCCAGGCCCTGCGCGACGGCGAGGCCAAGGTCTTCTTCGCCATGGGCGGCAACTTCGTCGGCGCCACCCCCGACACCGACGTCACCGAAGCCGCGATCCGCCGCGCCTCCCTCACCGTGCACGTCTCCACCAAGCTCAACCGCTCCCACGCGGTCACCGGCCGGCGCGCCCTGATCCTGCCCACCCTCGGCCGCACCGACAAGGACGTCCAGGCCTCCGGCAAGCAGTTCGTCACCGTCGAGGACTCCATGGGCATGGTCCACGCCTCCCGCGGCAACCTCGCCCCCGCCTCCCCCCACCTGCTGTCCGAACCCGCCATCGTCGCCCGCATGGCCCGCGCCGTCCTCGGCGAGACCTCCGCCACCCCCTGGGAGGACTTCGAACGGGACTACGCCACCATCCGCGACCGCATCGCCCGCGTGATCCCCGGCTTCGAGGACTTCAACGCCCGCGTCGCCCGCCCCGGCGGCTTCCGGCTCCCGCACGCCCCCCGCGACGAACGCCGCTTCCCCACCACGACCGGCAAGGCGAACTTCACCGCCGCCCCCGTCGAATACCCCCGCGTCCCCGCCGGCCGCCTGCTCCTTCAGACCCTGCGCAGCCACGACCAGTACAACACCACCATCTACGGCCTCGACGACCGCTACCGCGGCATCACCGGCGGCCGCCGCGTCGTCATGGTCCACCCCGACGACGCCGCCGAGCTCGGCCTCGCCGACGGCGCCACCACCGACCTCGTCAGCGAATGGAAGGACGGCGTCGAACGCCGCGCCCCCGGCTTCCGCGTCGTCCACTACCCGACCGCCCGCGGCTGCGCCGCCGCCTACTACCCCGAGACCAACGTCCTGGTCCCCCTCGACTCCACCGCCGACACCAGCAACACCCCCGCCAGCAAGTCCGTCGTCGTGCGCTTCGAACCGGCCTGATAGAACGGCCACCACACACATCGGTTAACGAGCGTTGACGAACGGAGCAGACCCATGGCCGAGCAGCACCCCGTGAAGTTCCCGCAGGAAGTCCTCGACGAGTACGCGGCCCTGGGCATAGACCTGCCCGCGCTCTTCTCGGCCGGAGACCTCGGCGCACGCATGGACATCCGCGTCCTGGAGGCCTCCGCCGAGCGCGTCGTCGCCACCATGCCCGTCAAGGGCAACACCCAGCCCTACGGACTCCTCCACGGCGGAGCCTCCGCCGTCCTGGCCGAAACCCTCGGCTCCATCGGAGCGATGATGCACGGCGGCATCAACAAGATCGCCGTCGGCGTCGACCTGAACTGCACCCACCACCGCGGCGCCCGCTCCGGCCTGGTCACCGGCATCGCCACACCCGTCCACCGGGGCCGCTCCACCGCCACCTACGAGATCGTCATCTCCGACGAAGAGGACCGCCGCGTCTGCACCGCCCGCATCACCTGCCTGCTGCGCGACACGGAGTCTTAACAACAGGGCCGATACGAGCAGTTGTGCGGCCAGCGGCGCCGGTCTAGCGTTCCCACATGGGACCGCGACCGGCGCCGCGGCGCGCCACGACCGCACGCACGCTCGCGACGGCGGCGCTCCTGGCCGCCGCGCTCCCCGGCTGCTCCGCCGCCACCCCCGCACCACACGCCCCGCCCTCCCCCCGCACGACCACCCCGCAGGAACTCTGCACCTCCCTGATCACCCACTGGGCCCGCGTGATCCTCGACGGCGGGGAGGGCGAGGACGCCGTCCGCCTCGACTACCAGTCCATGGGCCTGTCCGGCGACCAGAACGAGATCCTGCGCACCGTCCTCGACGAAGCCCGCGCCGAACGGCGCGACCGGGGCCCGGACGCCGCCCGCGCGCTCGCCGCCCGCGAGGCCGGCCGCCGCTGCGCCGAGCGCCACCGCCCGGGCACCCCGACCGGCGGGCCCTGGCGGTGAGCGGGGGCATCGGGCCGGTGGAGCCCGGGGAGGGCACGGCCGGGCACCAGACCCCGCGCACGGGCCCCCGTACGCCCACACCGCCCGGGCGGATCCGCGCGGCCGCCGCCCGCCACCGGCGCGCCCTGGTGGCCCTGGGGGCCGCCGCCGTCCTCGCCGCGGGCGCCGCCCGCTGGTACGCCGGCCGGCCCGAGACCCCCGTACCGGCCGCGCCCGCGCCCCCGTCCCAGACGCTGTCCCTCGGCTACGGGGATCCGCTGGACCCGCCGCCCGCCGGGACCGCCTTCGCGTTCACTGTGCGTGTGCGGACCTCCTCCGGTCCGGCCGTCACGCTGGAGCGGATCGGCCAGCCGTCCCGGGCGCTGAGCGTGACGATCCGGCCATCCCTGCCGGTCACGGTGGCGGCGGGGGAAGTCCGCGAGCTCATCCTGACGATTCAGGCAAAAGACTGCGTGCATGTAGCACGGAATTCCGGACTCCCATTCCTCGAAGTAACCCTGAGTAATGGATTCCAGAAAGAGGATCACAGTTACATCCCCGGTGACCGTTATGCCAGGGATCTTTCCGTCGCGCTGACCAGGGCCTGTCCCGAAGTCCGAGACGACGGCGCCACGCCCCCGTCATGACCAAAGAGCCCCAGAGTCCTGGCGAGACAGGACTCAAACCGCTCCATGGTCCTCACGCGTCTCAACATCCGGACAAGACGAACCGGCCTGAATTCCCCCGTTCCACCCGCAGTGATCCGCTATGTATTACGCCGTGGCATAACAAGAGAGTCACATCATTGGCCTCAGCCCTCCATATCCCCCGATGAGCCGCTTAGAGTCACGGCCAGTTACCGCGACCGCCGGATTCCATTCAGTTCGGTTCCCCGCGTTCGACTCGGCGCGTCCCAGGGGGGACGCGGCGCCAGGAAAGGACTGATCGTGCGTCATCGTCAGCTCATCGCCGTGACCGCCGCCCTCGCCGCGGGCGCCCTCACTCTCACCGCCTGCGGCTCCCGCGACGGTGGCTCCACCGGCGACGGTGGCAACACCACGGTCGTCATCGGCGTCGACGCCCCGCTGACGGGCGACCTCTCCGCCCTCGGCCTCGGCATCAAGAACTCCGCCGACCTCGCCGCCAAGCAGGCCAACGAGAAGAAGTACGTCAAGGGCGTCACCTTCAAGATCCAGGCCCTCGACGACCAGGCGCAGGCCTCCTCCGGCCAGCAGAACGCCACCAAGCTCACCGCCGACAAGGACGTCCTCGGCGTCGTCGGCCCCCTGAACTCCTCGGTCTCCGAGTCCATGCAGAAGGTCTTCGACGACGCCAAGCTGGCCCAGATCTCCCCGGCCAACACCAGCCCGTCCCTGACCCAGGGCCCCAAGTGGGCCGAGGGCCAGAAGACCCGCACCTACAAGAGCTACTTCCGCACCGCCACCACGGACGCCATCCAGGGCCCGTTCGCGGCGCAGTACCTCTTCAACAAGGCGGGCAAGAAGAAGGTCTTCATCATCGATGACAAGAAGACCTACGGCGCCGGCCTCGCCGGAACCTTCAAGGGCGAGTTCACCAAGCTCGGCGGCGCCGTCGCCGGCGAAGGCCACATCGACCCGGAGTCCAAGGACTTCTCCGCGATCGTGACCCAGGTCAAGAGCTCCGGCGCCGACGTCGTCTACTACGGCGGCGAGTACCCCGCGGCCGGCCCGCTGAGCAAGCAGATCAAGGCCTCCGGCGCCAACATCCCGCTCGTCGGCGGCGACGGCATCTACGACAAGAAGTTCGTCGAGCTCGCGGGCGACGCCGCCACCGGCGACTTCGCCACCTCCGTCGGCGCCCCGGTCGAGAGCCTCCCCTCCGCCAAGGACTTCGTCGCCAACTACACCAAGGCCGGCTACAAGGACCCGTTCGCGGCCTACGGCGGCTACTCCTACGACTCCGCCTGGGCCGTCATCGAGGCCGTCAAGAAGGTCGTCGACGCCAACAACGGCAAGCTCCCCAGCGACGCCCGCGCCAAGGTCCTCGAAGCCGTCCAGGGCGTCTCCTTCGACGGCGTGACCGGCAAGGTCTCCTTCGACGAGTTCGGCGACGCCACCAACAAGCAGCTCACCGTCTACAAGGTCGACGGCGGCGAGTGGAAGTCCGTCGAGTCCGGCACCTACGGCGGCTGACCTCCAACGGCTAGCCCGCTAGCTCGCTAGCCCCTCACCCCTCATCTTTGCCGCGCGGGGCGCGCACATTGCGCCCCGCGCGGTGTCACATCCGTCGAAAGACTCGGAGGACCTGCGGTGCACGAACTGCCGCAACAGCTGGTCAACGGCCTGCTACTGGGATCCATGTACGGGCTCGTCGCCATCGGCTACACGATGGTCTATGGCATTGTCCAGCTCATCAACTTCGCCCACGGCGAGATCTTCATGACCGGCGGGTTCGGAGCCCTCACGGTCTGGCTGATACTCCCCGGCGGGACCACCATGTGGCTCGCCCTGCCGCTCATGATCATCGGTGCGATCCTCATCGCCACCCTCATCGCCGTCGGAGCCGAACGCTTCGCCTACCGGCCCCTGCGCAGCGCACCCCGGCTCGCACCGCTCATCACCGCCATCGGCCTCTCCATCGTCCTCCAGCAGGCGGTATGGGCCTGGTACCCCGACGCGAAGTCCTCCCGGGTCTTCCCCGAAATCCCCGGCGGCCCCTTCCACATCGGCAGCATCACCATCCAGACCGGTGACGTCTTCCTGCTGATCGCCGCCCCCATCTCCATGGCCATCCTCGGCATCTTCGTCAAGAAGACCCGCACCGGCCGCGGCATGCAGGCCACCGCCCAGGACCCCGACACCGCCAAGCTCATGGGCATCAACACCGACCGCATCATCACGATCGCGTTCGCCCTCGGCGCCGCCTTCGCCGCGATCGGAGCCGTCGCCTACGGCCTCAAGTACGGCGAAGTCAACTACCGCATGGGCTTCATCCTCGGACTCAAGGCCTTCACCGCCGCAGTCCTCGGCGGCATCGGCAACATCTACGGCGCCATGATCGGCGGCCTGGTCCTCGGCCTCGCCGAAACCCTCACCACCGCCTACATCGCCGACGTCCCCGGCATGAGCCAGCTCGGCGGCCAGTCCTGGGGCAACACCTGGGCGTTCGTACTCCTCATCCTCGTACTCCTCTTCCGACCCCAGGGTCTGTTGGGCGAGCGCGTGGCCGACAGGGCGTGAGAACCATGACGACTACCACCACGGACACGGACACCACGCAGCAGGCCACGGCCGGCCGAGCGGGAATCTCCATCCCCGAAAAGACGGCCCGCGCACTCGCCACCGCAGGCGGCGCCCTCACCGTCATCTCCTGCTTCCTCGCCTGGACCTGGACCGCCAACTTCCCCGGCGACCTCACCGTCTACGGATACCCCGGCGGCCTCCAGTGGCTCGTCCTCGTCGGCGGCGCCCTCACCACCCTCTTCGGCCTCTCCTCCTACGGGATCAAGGGCCTGCGCTGGCTCACCCCCGGCGGCGCCGACGCGGCGATCAAACTCTCCGCCCTCGGCACCCTGCTCACCGTGGCCTACACCGACTGGGCCATCAGCAACACCCTCGGCGGCCTCGTCAACCTCGAACCCGGCGCCTTCGTCGCCCTGGTCACCGCGGCCGCCGCCTACCTCGGCGCCCGCGCCCTGCCCTTCGAGCGCCCCGCCCTCGAACCCGCAGACCCCGAAGACAGCTGGTGGGAGCAGACCAAGCACAACGTCTCCAACAGCTGGACCGTCACCAAGGCCGCCCACGCCGGCGACACCCCCAAGCCGGCCCGCGCACTCCCGGCCTACGCCGAGATCCTGCTCATCGCCGCACTCCTCGCCGTCGCCCTCGGCGTCTTCACCTACGGCGTCACCACCGCCTACCAGGAACTCTTCATCGGCTTCCTGATCATCGCCGGCTTCGGCTTCACCGCCCTCGGCAAGGCCGGCCTGGTGGCCCGCTTCACCGCCCTCACCAACAAGCACCGCAACGTCGCCCTCGTCGGCGCCTTCGTCGCGGCCGCCGCCTTCCCCCTCACCCAGACCGACGACCAGTACGCGACCCTCGGCGTCAACATCCTCATCTTCGCCACCGTCGCCCTCGGCCTGAACATCGTCGTCGGCCTCACCGGCCTCCTCGACCTCGGCTACGTCGCCTTCCTCGGCGTCGGCGCCTACACCGCGGCCCTGGTCTCCGGCTCCCCCAACTCCCCCTTCGGAGTGCACTTCCCCTTCTGGGCCGCGATCCTCCTCGGAGCCGTCGCCTCCATGGTCTTCGGCGTCCTCATCGGCGCCCCGACCCTGCGCCTGCGCGGCGACTACCTCGCCATCGTCACCCTGGGCTTCGGAGAGATCTTCCGAATCTCCATGAACAACCTCGACGGCGTCTCCGGCCCCGACATCACCAACGGCCCCAACGGCATCGCCGGTGTCCCCAACGTCGACCTCTTCGGCTTCGACTTCGGCGCCACCCACACCATCGCCGGCTTCGCCATCGGACGCTTCGCGAACTACTTCCTGCTGATGCTCCTGGTCACCCTCATCGTGATCATGGTCTTCCGCCGCAGCGCCGAATCCCGCATCGGACGCGCCTGGGTCGCCATCCGCGAAGACGAGACCGCCGCCGAAGCCATGGGCATCAACGGCTTCCGCGTCAAGCTCATCGCCTTCGCCCTCGGCGCCACCCTCGCCGGCCTCGCCGGAGCCGTACAGGCCCACGTGAACTACACCGTCACCCCGGACCAGTACGTCTTCGCCAACGCCGTCCCCCCGAACTCGGCCTTCCTCCTCGCAGCGGTCGTCCTCGGCGGCATGGGCACCATCTCCGGCCCCCTCGTCGGCGGCGCCCTCCTCTTCATGATCCCCAACAAGCTCCAGTTCCTGGGCGAGTACCAGCTCCTCGTCTTCGGCATCGCACTCGTCATCCTCATGCGCCTGCGCCCCGAAGGCCTCATCCCCAACCGGCGCAACCAGCTCGAACTCCACAAGGACCTCGAAGCGCCCACAGTCCTCGGCAAGACAGGGGCCTGATCCATGACCACCACCACGACCGAGACGGTCACCGAGACGGTCCTCGACGCCCGCGGCGTCACGATGCGCTTCGGCGGCCTCACCGCCGTCAAGAACGTCGACCTGACCGTACGAAGCGGCGAGATCGTCGGCCTCATCGGCCCCAACGGCGCCGGCAAGACCACCTTCTTCAACTGCCTCACCGGCCTCTACATCCCCACCGAGGGCGAAGTCCGGTACAAGGGCACGGTCCTGCCCCCCAAGTCGTACAAGGTCACCGCGGCCGGCATCGCCCGCACCTTCCAGAACATCCGTCTCTTCAACAACATGACGGTCCTGGAAAACGTCCTCGTCGGCCGCCACACCCGCACCAAGGAAGGCCTCTGGTCGGCCCTCCTGCGCCTCCCCGCCTTCGGCCGCGCCGAGGAAGCCAGCCGCCAGCGAGCCATGGAACTCCTCGAGTTCATCGGCCTCGACCACAAGGCCGAACACCTCGCCCGCAACCTCCCCTACGGCGAACAGCGCAAGCTGGAAATCGCCCGCGCCCTCGCCAGCGACCCCGGCCTCATCCTCCTGGACGAGCCCACCGCCGGCATGAACCCCCAGGAAACCCGCGCCGCCGAAGAACTCATCTTCGCCATCCGGGACCAGGGCATCGCCGTCCTCGTCATCGAGCACGACATGCGCTTCATCTTCAACCTCTGCGACCGCGTCGCCTGCCTCGTCCAGGGCGAAAAGCTCATCGAAGGCACCGCCACCGAAGTCCAGAGCGACGAGCGCGTCATCGCCGCCTACCTCGGCGAACCCTTCGAAGGCGCCCCCGGCGCCGAAGAAGCCGCGGAGGTCGAGGCCGCGGAGGCGCACAGCACCACCAGCACGGACGGAGAAGCCAAGTGACCGCCCTCCTCGAGGTCGAGGACCTCCGCGTCGCCTACGGCAAGATCGAAGCCGTCAAGGGCATCTCCTTCACCGTCGACCAGGGCGAGATCGTCACCCTCATCGGCACCAACGGTGCGGGCAAGACCACCACCCTGCGCACCCTCTCCGGCCTGATCAAACCGCGCGGCGGCCAGATCAAGTTCGAGGGCAAGTCGCTCAAGAAGGTCCAGGCGCACGACATCGTCTCGCTCGGGCTCGCCCACTCCCCCGAGGGGCGGCACATCTTCCCGCGCATGTCGATCGAGGACAACCTGCTCCTCGGCGCCTACCTCCAGAACGACAAGGCCGCCATCCAGCAGGACGTCAACCGCGCCTACGAGCTCTTCCCGATCCTGGGCGAGCGCCGCAAGCAGGCCGCCGGCACCCTCTCGGGCGGCGAGCAGCAGATGCTCGCCATGGGCCGCGCGCTCATGTGCCGCCCGAAGCTGCTGATGCTCGACGAGCCCTCCATGGGCCTCTCGCCGATCATGATGCAGAAGATCATGGCGACGATCGCCGAACTCAAGGCGGCCGGCACCACGATCCTGCTCGTCGAGCAGAACGCCCAGGCCGCGCTGTCGCTGGCCGACCAGGGCCACGTCATGGAGATCGGCAAGATCGTCCTGTCGGGCCCGGGCCGCGAGCTCCTCGTCAACGAGGACGTCCGCAAGGCCTACCTCGGCGAGGACTAGTCCCGCCCCCTGTTAACGCGTGAGGCCCGTCTCCCCTCGGGGGGAGACGGGCCTCACGCTTGCGCTCTTCTACTTGCCGGCGTTCTGCTTCTTCTCCTCGGCGTCCTCGATGACCGCCTCGGCGACCTGCTGCATCGACATGCGGCGGTCCATGGAGGTCTTCTGGATCCACCGGAAGGCGGCCGGCTCGGACAGCCCGTACTGGGTCTGCAGGATGCTCTTCGCGCGGTCCACGAGCTTGCGGGTCTCCAGGCGGGCGGAGAGGTCGGCGACCTCCTTCTCCAGCGCCTTCAGCTCCGCGAAGCGGGACACGGCCATCTCGATGGCCGGCACCACGTCGCTCTTGCTGAACGGCTTCACCAGGTACGCCATGGCCCCGGCGTCCCGGGCCCGCTCGACGAGGTCGCGCTGCGAGAACGCGGTCAGCATCAGGACGGGGGCGATGGACTCCTCCGCGATCTTCTCGGCGGCCGAGATCCCGTCCAGGACGGGCATCTTCACGTCGAGGATCACCAGGTCGGGGCGGTGCTCGCGGGCCAGCTCGACGGCCGTCGCGCCGTCCCCGGCCTCACCGACGACGGAGTACCTC
>NZ_JBHWBP010000168.1:0-15433 GCF_042735575.1 Streptomyces sp. NPDC059564
GTACCCCCGTCGGGGGTACCGGCCCGGCCATACATCCGATCACCTGATCAGAGGAGTCCGTCCCACATCTGCTCCAGCAGCACCGACCACCAGCTCTCCGGCGAAGCCAGCGCCGCACTGTCGAGGCCCGCCAGATTCGCCTGGAAATCGACGGTCCAGCGCCCCGCCTGTTCCGGCGTCAGGTGCTGCCTCAGCCGCCACATGTGACCCAGCATCGCCAGCGAACGCGCGAACTGCGGCAGGCTCGAGTTGACGAACTGCGGCGGCACGGGCGCCCCGCCGGGTCCGGCCTCCACCGGCACCGCCACTATGTGCGCGGTCCCGTACTGCACGCACAGCGCCTTGCCGAAGTCGCTGCCGACCACCAGGTACGAGCCCGCGTCGGACGCCGGCTGCACCTGCCGCTGCGCCGCCAGTTCGGCCAGCGTCGGCACCGGCTGCCCGGGCACGGCCTGCGCCCAGAAGAACGGCCCGAAGTCGACGGGCAGACCCGCCCACATCAGGGTCTGCGCCACGATGTCGGGCACGCCCTGCCGGGACACCGCCCGCTGGTCGAAGCGGAACACGCCCTGCGGCCCGAACGCGCCCGCCAGCTCCTGCCCGATGGCCTCCATCGGGATCGCCGGCTGGAGCGGCACCTGCGGCAGCGGCGCACGGACCGGAGCCGGACGCGCCGGACCGTCCGCCACCTGGTGCAGCTCACCCTGATGGGTGATCAGGTGCCGCATGCCCTGCTGACGTCCCGCGTGGTCGGTCCCGTACGGGGCCACGCTCGTGATCCGCACCTGCGGCCAGGTCTCCCGGATCATCCGGGCGCAGTAACCGCCGGGCAGCTCACAGGAGGCCAGCTCGGTGTGCAGCTCCAGCACCTGCTGGGGCGGCACGTTCATCGCGCGGAGCTCGTACAGGATCTGCCACTCGGGGTGCGGCGTACCGGGCGCCGAGCGGCGGATGAGCTGCTGCTCGGAGCCGTCGGGCGCGCGGTAGCGCAGCACCGCCTGGTAGCCGGGGCCGACGGTGGGCGCGCCGGACGGGGCCGGCGGCTGCGGCTGCTGCTGCTGCCCCACCGGACCGCGCGGAGCGCCCGGCGGCGGGCCGGGCGGCGCGGGCGGCTGCGCCCCGCCGGGACCGGCCAGCATCGTCGCGGCGTGCTGCGGCGCCCCGGCTCCGGGAACCCCGGGGGCACCGGGCGGCTGCACGACGGCGGGACCGGCGAGCATGGTCGCGGCATGGTCGATCCCCCCACCCTGCGCACCGGGCGGACCGGGCGGCGCGGGCGGCGGCACCGCACCGGGCCCCGCGAGCATGGTCGCGGCATGGTGCGCCCCACCCCCGGGCGGCCCGGGAGGACCGGGCGGCGTGGGCGCACCCGGCGCACCGGGAGGACCGGGCGGCGTCGGCACACCAGGCGCACCGGGCGGCCGGGGCGGCTGCACGACGGCGGGACCGGCCAGCATCGTCGCGGCATGGTCGATCCCCCCACCCCGCGCACCGGGCGCACCCGGCAGCGAGGGCGGCGACGGCGGAGCGGGCGGCCCGGGCGGCTGCACGACGGCCGGCCCGGCCAGCATCGTCGCGGCGTACTGCGCGTCACCCCCGGGCGCACCAGGAGCCCCAGGCACACCGGGCCCACCCTGCGCGGGCGGCACACCGGGCGGCCCGGGCGGCGTCGGCACACCAGGCGCACCGGGACCACCAGGCACACCAGGACCACCAGGACCACCAGGCGCACCGGGAGCACCGGGAGCACCGGGAGCACCCGGCACCCCCGGCGGAGCCACCGGCGCCGCCGGAGCCCCGCCCGGCCGCGAGACGTGGGCACGGCTCGTCGGCGCGTCGGCGATGTCGGCCGCCTCGGACGGCATCCCCAGCGCCGGGGCGACGGTGGTCTTCGGCAGCTGGCTGCCACCCGCCATCAGCGTGGTCTTGGCCTCCGGCGCCACCCCGGAGCGGGACGGGCCCTCCTCCAGGTCCGAGCCGGACAGCGGCGGCGCGAACACCGTCGCGGGCAGCGGTACGGAGGCTTCGTCCGCACCGGAGTTCACATCGGTACCGGCCCACGGCGTGGCCCCGGACGGCACCCCGTCGTTGGCGGTCGGCTCGTACGGGACCTCACCACCGCGGCGCAACGGCACGGGCTCCGCGGGCGGCGCGGCGGCCGGGCCCGCGTCGGACCCGGACTCCGCGGCAGCCGCCGGAGCGGCCCCCGGAATCCCCGCCCGGTCCGCCGCCTCCTGCAGCCACTCCGGCGGGCTCAGCATGAAGGAGGTCTGCTCCGAGTCGATCCGCGGCTGCGGAACCGACGCCTCCGAGGCCGCCGCCGTCGCGGCCGCCCCGTACTCCTCCTCGTACCGCCGGATCACCTCGCCGACCGGCAGCCCCGGCCACAGGGTCACCTCGCCGCTGTCCCGCGCGATGACCAGCCGCTGCCGGCCCCCGCCGGACACCGGCCCGGCGGCCCGGTCCTCGGCCCACACCACGAAGCCCAGCCCGAACTCCCGTACGCGCACCTCGCGGTGCTGGTACGCGGGCAGGTCCCCGTTGATCCATTCCTCGGCGCGCTCCTGCGCCTGCGCGAACGTCACCACGCCGCGATCACCCCTCACCCATCGCGGCGTCCGTCACCGGAACCGAGCGTGCGAATCCGCCGTCCACCATCAGACCGGCCACCGTCTCCAGCTCCGGCGGGTTGCCCGCCAGTCGTTCCAGGAAGGCATCGAAATCAGCGCCGCACGGCAGCAACAGCCGCTCCACCCGCTCCTGCACCGACCAGCCGTCCCGGTCGCGCGCGTCGTCGTACGGGGAGAACCAGACGGAGCCGATGCCCTCGCCCTTCACCTTCACCGCGAGCAGCCCGCCCTGGACGAAGGCCACGCACAGGTAGTCCTTCGTCAGGTGGTCCCGCAGACACTTGTTGACGTAGACGAGGTCGTTGACCGCCGCCTCCTCGCGCACCGTGAAGAACGGCTGGTCGACCAGCAGCCCCAGCTCCACGAACAGGCCCGCGCCCACCGGCGCGCAGCCGCCCGCCGCCTTCAGGAACGAGCGGTACGCCTCCGGCAGCCGGTAGCCGAGGTCCTCCTCGACGCCCTGCACCTGCTGTTCGGACACCGAGACCAGGGTCTTCGGCAGCCCGAGGTGCGCCGGGCGCGCCTCCTGGAGCGGACGGGTGCCGCGCTTCTCGTGGTCCACCGGGGCCGTCGCCAGACCCGCGTGGTGCCGCAGCAGCGCCTTCACCTCGACCGGCACGAGTTCCATCCGCCGCGACCCGGCCACGTGGTGCCAGGTCCAGCCGTGCGGGGTCGCCACCGGACCGACGGTGTCCCACAGCGCGTGTCCCGACGCCCGCATCGCCGCGTTGGCGGACACGCAGTCCGTCAGGCGCAGCTCATCCACGCCGAAGCCCTCGGGGGGCTCGGCGATCTCCACGGCCGCGCGCGCGTACCGCGAGAAGTCGGGATGACCGTCCCCGTCCATCCGCACTCCGTGGGGATGGCGAGCGGCCCGGACCGGGTCCGGGAAGTGCACGACCTGCCCCGAGTAAGCGGCGTTGGGTGGCGCGGCCTGCTGCCCGAGCCGACCTGTCGTCATGGCGGTAGCCCCCTGCTGGATCTGGCTGGTTCACCACAGCCTATGTGTTCCGGCAAGAGGCTCACCCGTCCACGAGTCCCGCATGCGCGCACCGGGTGGGAACATCCGAATTGATACGAATATTCGACCCCGCTTCCACACCACAGGGGACATTTGACAGGCTGTCCCCGCGACACGGGGGCGTGCGCGACAGCGGCCACCACCGCGGCCACGGGAGGGAAGAAGCGACCATGCAGACGGCGACCACGCAAAACCTGGCAAGCCGCGCGGACCGTGCGGACGGCACCGAACCGGCGGAAGCCGGACCCGCCGGCGCCGCGGGCGACCCCCGCCTGCGCTGGAGCAGCACCGACGGCCCGACCCCGCCACCCGTCCTGCGCTTCCGCCGCGACGGCATCCTGCCGACCGTGGCCGCCGCCCTCTCCGTCCGCGGCGAGACCCTCACCGGGACCGCCGGGAAGGGGGACCAGCCGCCCGTCCTGCACCCCCTCGTCCAGGACTTCCTCGACACCCTCACCAGCGGCCAGCGGGAACGCTTCACCGGCCGATGTCCGGAGGCGCTCCTGCTCTCCCGCCACCTCGCGGCCGTCGAGGGCGCCCGCAGCCGGCGCGCCTCCCGCAAGCCGCTGACGGCGAGCGAGGCCCGCCGTTCGCTCAAGCACTCCCGGATCACGGCCCGCCGCATCCGCGAGGACGGCGATCCGCTGCACGGCAGCTACGCGCCGCCGTGCCGTTCCTGCGACGCGCTCCTCACCCACTTCGGCGTACGCCCCGTCGACCTCACCCACCCCGAGTAGCCGCCATGACCGCCTCCTCAGCCTCCTACGACCGCTCCTCCGCCACCCGGTTCCCGGGCCCGGTGGACTCGGCCCTGCGCACCGCCGGCTGGGAGCCCGGCCGCTGGGACATCAAGCAGGCCGAGTACTGGGCCGACGCCCTGCGGGACCACACCACCCCCGCCGGGCACCGGCACACCGTCTTCCCGGCGGCCGTCGAGGCCTGGGCCGAATTCGGCGGGCTGACGGTGACGGCCCCGGGGCCGGGCCGCCAGACAGCCCCGGCGACGCTCCGCATCGACCCGCTGTCCGGGCTGCACCTCGCCCGTACGTTCGCCGACCTGGGGCGGGCCCTGTCCACGCAGCTGTGCCCGCTCGGCAGCGAGGCCGACGGCGGTTCGCACCTCGCGATCGACCGCGAGGGCCGGGTCTACGGGATCGACCACACCGGCGACTGGTACCTGGGCTCGGGCCTCGACGAGGCCCTCACCCTCCTCCTCACCGGCCTCCAGCCGGCCCGCCTCACGACGGAACCCTGAGCCCGGGCCGCGCCCCCCGGGCCCGGCCCGTGAACACCGCCCGCCGGGCCCCGCCGCCTGCCCCCGGGCGCCGGACCGACGCCGCTAGCCGGTGGCCGGCAGTACCGCCGAGACCTTGAAGCCGCCCTCGTCCGTCGGCCCGGACACGAACACCCCGCCCAGCGCCAGCACCCGCTCGCGCATCCCGACCAGGCCGTTCCCGCCGCTGGGCAGCCCGGGCTGCTCCACGTCCGCCCCGCAGGGCCCGTTCTGCACCTGCATGGCGACCTCGCCGTCCCGGTGCGCCAGGCGTACGACGACCCGCGCGCCCGGAGCGTGCTTGTGGCAGTTGGTCAGCGCCTCCTGCACCACCCGGTACGCCGTCTGCTCGACCTCCGCCGGATACCCGCCGCGCTCCCCGTCCACGAGGACCTCGACGGTCATCCCGGCCGCCCGCGACTGCCCGACCAGCGCCTCCAGCCCGTCCAGCGAGGGCCCGTCGTCGAAGCTGCCCACCAGCGCCACCGGCGCCAACGGCACCGCCGCCGGCTTCGGCGCCTCGGCGCGCAGCACGCCGAGCATCTCCCGCAGCTCCGTCAGGGCCTGCCGGCCCATGTCCCCGACCAGCGCCGCGTTCCGCACCGCCTTGACGGGGTCCTTCGCGGCCACCGCCTGCAGCGCCGCCGCGTGCACCACCATCAGCGACACCCGGTGCGCCACCACGTCGTGCATCTCGCGCGCGATCCGCGTGCGCTCCTCCGTACGGGCCCACTCGGCCCGCTCCTCCGCCCGGTCCGCCAGCAGCGACAGCTCCCGCTCCAGCGAGTCCGCCCGCTCCTGGAGGCTCTCCATCAGCCGCCGCCGCGCCCCTATGTACAGGCCGAGCAGGACGGGCGGCACGGTCAGCGCCACCGCGATGAACCCGGACAGGACCAGCACCAGCAGGGTGTCCGCCGCGAGGTCCCCGCGGGTGCGCAGGTACATCACCACGAAGGTCCCCACGAGCGACATCGCCGTCAGCGTGGCGGTGATCCGCCGGGGCACCTCGCAGGCGGCGAGCGTGTACAGCCCGACCACTCCGAGCAGGAAGCCCATCGCGGCCGGGGACACGGCGATCCCGACCAGCACCACGGCGATCGGCCAGCGCCGCCGCAGCAGCAGCACGGCCCCCACCAGGAACCCGAACAGCACCCCGACGGGCACCGCGAGCCCCGCCTCGTGGGCGAAGCCGACCCCCTCCACGGCGCACTCGGCGGCGGACACCGCGGCGAGCCCCACGTCCAGGACGGCGGCCCGCCGCCTCTCCCACCACCAGGGCCCGTCCCGCTCCGCCCCATCGCGCTCTTCCCCCGTACCGGTCATGCCGTCCAGCGTACGGGCGGCCCGCCCGGCGCCCCCCGGAGTTACCCGGCCCACACCCGGCCGCGAGTACCGTCGCGAGGAGGGCGGGTGGTGCGGCATAGTAGGGACGGACCGCTTGATCGGTACGGTAAAAAGTCCGATTCGGCAGGGTTTTCCATCCCCTGTGGTGTAATTGGCAGCACTGAGGCTTTTGGTGCCTTATGTCCGGGTTCGAGTCCTGGCGGGGGAGCCTTGCACATCCGGGTCCTGACCTTCACGGTCGGGACCCGCCTTCGTTTACGGGTGTTGGCCCCCCGCTATCCTTCCTGGGTCCACCCCCGAAGCCGAAGGGCCCACCCGTGAGCGCAACCCGCCCGGCAGCCGTCGTCGTACTCGCAGCGGGTGAAGGCACCCGCATGAAGTCGGCCACTCCCAAGGTTCTGCACGAGATCAGCGGGCGCTCGCTCGTCGGTCACGTGGTCGCCGCGTCCCGCGAGCTGGACCCCGCCCACCTCGTGGTCGTCGTCGGCCACGCGCGCGAGCAGGTCACCGCGCACCTCGCCGGCGTCGACGCCGACGTCCGCACCGCCGTCCAGTACGAGCAGAACGGCACCGGGCACGCCGTCCGGATGGCCCTCGAAGAGCTCGGCGGCCCGGTCGACGGCACCGTGATCGTGGTCTGCGGCGACACCCCGCTGCTGACCGGGGAGACGCTCGGCGCGCTCGCGGCCACGCACGAGGCCGACGGCAACGCCGTCACCGTGCTCACCGCCGAGGTGCCCGACTCCACCGGCTACGGCCGCATCGTGCGCGACCCCGCCACCGGCGCCGTGACCGCCATCGTCGAGCACAAGGACGCCACCGACGCGCAGCGCGCGATCCGCGAGATCAACTCCGGTGTCTTCGCCTTCGACGGCACGCTCCTCTCGGACGCGCTCGGCAAGGTCCGCACGGACAACAGCCAGGGCGAGGAGTACCTCACCGACGTGCTCGGCATCCTGCGCGAGGCGGGGCACCGCGTCGGCGCGGCGGTCGGCGAGGACCACCGCCAGATCCTCGGGATCAACAACCGGGTGCAGCTGGCCGAGGCCCGGGCGCTGCTGAACGCGCGCCTGCTGGAGCGGGCGATGCTCGCCGGCGTGACGGTCGTGGACCCGGCCAGCACCTTCGTGGACGTGACGGTGACCTTCGGTCAGGACGCGCTGATCCACCCGGGCACCCAGCTGCTGGGCGCCACGCACATCGCCGAGGGGGCCGAGGTCGGCCCGAACACCCGGCTCAAGGACACCCGGGTGGGCGCGCGGGCCCGCGTGGACAACACGGTGGCGGACGGCGCGGTGATCGGCGAGCAGGCGAGCGTCGGCCCCTTCGCGTACCTGCGGCCCGGCACGAACCTCGGCCCGAAGGCGAAGGCCGGTACGTACGTCGAGATGAAGAACGCGACGATCGGCGAGGGCACGAAGGTGCCGCACCTGTCGTACGTGGGCGACGCGACGATCGGCGAGTACACGAACATCGGCGCGGCGAGCGTGTTCGTGAACTACGACGGCGAACACAAGCACCACACCACCGTCGGCTCGCACTGCAAGACGGGTTCGGACAACATGTTTGTGGCACCCGTCACCATCGGGGACGGGGCCTACACGGCCGCCGGCTCGGTCATCACCAAGGACGTGCCGCCCGGCGCCCTGGCCGTGGCCCGCGGCCAGCAGCGGAATATCGAGGGCTGGGTGGCCCGCAAGCGTCCCGGCAGCGCCGCCGCGACGGCGGCGCAGTCGTCGACCGAGGAGACCTCCGGCCGCCCTTGAGGTGAACTGGCCGGAAACAGGTACGCCCGGGACGGCGTACCGTGATAGGTGCACGCAATTCGGCTGGCTCACCGTGTGCGGGACGGACGCACACGGGGGCGAGCAGCTTTCCACACGTCTGAGGAGACAGTGCTGTGACCGGGATCAAGACGACCGGCGAGAAGAAGCTGATGCTCTTCTCCGGCCGCGCCCACCCCGAGCTGGCCGAGGAGGTCGCGCACCAGCTCGGTGTCGGCCTCGTGCCGACCAAGGCTTTCGACTTCGCGAACGGCGAGATCTACGTCCGCTTCCAGGAGTCGGCTCGTGGCGCGGACTGCTTCCTGATCCAGAGCCACACGGCTCCGATCAACAAGTGGATCATGGAGCAGCTGATCATGATCGACGCGCTGAAGCGCGCGTCGGCACGCTCCATCACCGTGATCATCCCGTCCTACGGCTACGCCCGTCAGGACAAGAAGCACAAGGGCCGCGAGCCGATCTCGGCGCGCCTGGTCGCGGACCTGCTGAAGACCGCGGGTGCCGACCGCATCCTCACGGTCGACCTGCACACCGACCAGATCCAGGGCTTCTTCGACGGCCCGGTCGACCACCTCTCCGCCCTGTCGGTCCTCGCGGACTACGTCGGCGCCAAGGTGGACCGCACCAAGCTGACGATCGTCTCCCCGGACGCCGGCCGCGTACGCGTCGCCGACCGCTGGTGCGACCGCCTGGACGCGCCGCTGGCGATCGTGCACAAGCGCCGCGACAAGGACGTCGCCAACCAGGTGACCGTCCACGAGGTCGTCGGTGAGGTCCGGGGCCGCGTCTGCGTCCTGGTCGACGACATGATCGATACCGGTGGCACCATCTGCGCCGCGGCCGACGCGCTGTTCGCGCACGGCGCCGAGGACGTCATCGTGACGGCCACGCACGGCATCCTGTCGGGCCCGGCCGCCGACCGCCTGAAGAACTCCAAGGTCAGCGAGTTCGTGTTCACGAACACCCTGCCGGACCCGTCCGACCTGGAGCTCGACAAGATCACCGTGCTGTCGATCGCCCCGATGATCGCCCGCGCGGTGCGCGAGGTCTTCGAGGACGGCTCGGTGACCAGCCTCTTCGAAGAGCAGCAGTAACCGCTCCGCGGTAGATCCTTTTGGGCGCGGCCTCCCCCGCCGGGTACACTCCTTGAGTTGCTCGGCGAGGGAGGCCGTACCCGTTCACGGTACGGACGCTCCGTTATCGACGCGCTCTTCGTAGCAGGCCGTTTCGGCCGGGTGACCCAGTCCGTTTCTTCCGTCACCCCACGAGGAGTGAGCATGTCCGAGGTCAAGCTTTCCGCCAAGCTCCGCGACACCTTCGGCAAGGGCTCCGCCCGCCAGGCCCGTCGCGACGCCCTGGTCCCCGGTGTCATCTACGGCCACGGCCAGGCCCCGAAGCACGTCAACGTCGAGGGTCACGCCCTGCAGCTGGCGCTCCGCACCCCGAACGTCCTGCTCTCCCTGGACATCGAGGGCGCCGGCACCGAGCTGGTCATCCCGAAGGCCGTGCAGAAGCACCCCCTGAAGCGTTCGATCTCCCACGTCGACTACCTGATCGTCAAGAAGGGCGAGAAGGTCACCGTCGACGTCGCGATCGTCACCGAGGGCGAGCTGGCCGCCGGCGGCAACATGCTGGAGACCCTCCAGAACACCATCTCCGTCGAGGCCGAGGCCACCCACATCCCGACCGAGGTCACCGTCTCCATCGCGGGCCTCGAGGCCGGCGCCACCATCCACGCCAAGGACCTGGTCCTGCCGGCCGGCACCACGCTGGCCGTCGACGGTGACATCGCCGTCCTGCAGGTCGTCGCCCCGCAGGCCGAGGAGCCGGCCGCCGAGGCCGCCGAGGGCACCGAGGCCTGAGCCTCGCCCCTCCCCCTCAGCAGTTGCTGACCGACCGCCGTCCGGCTCCACTGGAGCGGGACGGCGGTCGTTCTTCGTTCCAGGCACTTAAGGAGCTTTTGATGTCGGACGACGCGGCGCCCTGGCTGATCGTCGGTCTCGGGAACCCCGGACCGGAGTACGCCGGCAACCGCCACAACATCGGCTTCATGGTGGCCGACCTGCTGGCCGAGCGGATCGGCGGCAAGTTCAAGGCGCACAAGGCGCGCGCCCAGGTCGTCGAGGGCCGCATCGGCCCGCCCGGCCCGGCGAACCGCCGGATCGTGCTCGCCAAGCCGATGTCGTTCATGAACCTGTCGGGCGGTCCCGTGACGGCGCTGCGCGATTTCTACAAGGTGCCGCTGGAGCGGATCGTCGCGGTCCACGACGAGCTGGACATCGACTATCCGACGCTGCGCCTGAAGCTGGGCGGCGGGGACAACGGGCACAACGGCCTGAAGTCGATGACGAAGGCGATGGGTCCGGACTACCACCGGGTGCGCTGCGGCATCGGTCGCCCGCCCGGCCGCATGCAGGTCGCGGACTTCGTCCTGAAGGACTTCTCCGGGGCCGAGCGCAAGGAGCTGGACTGGTTCGTGGACCGGTCCGCCGACGCGGTGGAGTGCCTGGTCCAGGAGGGCCTGGAGCGCGCGCAGTCGACGTACAACTCCTGACGTCGCGCACAGGGAAGCCCCCGCCGGTGGCGGGGGCTTCCGTGCGTGCGGTGCGGGGCCGGGTCAGCCGGTGTTGCGCAGACCGGCGGCCACGCCGTTGACGGTGAGCAGCAGGGCCCGCGCCAGCAGCGGGTCCGCCTCCTCGCCGCGGGCGGCCGCGGCGCGCTGGCGGGCCAGCAGGGACACCTGGAGGTAGGAGATCGGGTCCAGGTAGGCGTCGCGGACCGCGAAGGTCTGCTGGAGGACCGGCTGGGAGTCCAGCAGGCGCTGCCCTCCGGTGATGCGCAGGACCTCGCGGACGGTGAGCTCGTGCTCGGCCTCGATGCGGGCGAAGACGTGCTTGAGGTGCTCGGGGACGAGCGTGTCGACGTAGTGACGGGCGATCCGCAGGTCCGTCTTGGCCAGCGTCATCTCGACGTTGGAGAGGAAGTTGCGGAAGAAGTGCCAGCGCTCGCCCATCTCGGCGAGTGCCGCGTCCTGGCCGGCCTCGCGCAGGGCCTTGAGGCCGGAGCCGACGCCGTACCAGCCGGGGACGATCTGGCGGGACTGGGTCCAGCCGAAGACCCACGGGATGGCCCGCAGCCCGTCGAGGCCCGCGCCCGAGTCGGGGCGGCGGGAGGGGCGGGAGCCCAGGTGCAGGTCGGCGAGCTGGTCGACGGGGGTGGCCGCGAAGAAGTACGCGGGCAGGTCCGGGTCCTCGACGAGCTCCCGGTACGCGGCGTGCGCGGCGTCCGAGACGATGTCCATGGCGGCGTCCCAGCGGGCCAGGTCGTCGTCGGACTGGCGGGGGGCCGTGTGCAGGGCGGAGGCCTGGAGGGTGGCCGCGACGGTCAGCTCCAGGTTCTCGCGGGCCAGCGAGGGCACGAGGTACTTGTCGGAGATGACCTCGCCCTGCTCGGTGACCTTGATCTCGCCCTCCAGGGTGCCCCAGGGCTGCGCGAGGATCGCGTCGTGCGAGGGGCCGCCACCGCGGCCGACGGTGCCGCCGCGGCCGTGGAAGAGGCGCAGGCGCACGCCGTAGCGGTGGGCGACGTCGCGCAGCCGGCGCTGGGCGCGGTGGATCTCCCACTGGCTGGTGGTGATGCCGCCGAACTTGGAGGAGTCGGAGTAGCCGAGCATGACCTCCTGGACGTCGCCGCGCAGGGAGACGAGGCGCCGGTAGGAGGGGTCGGCGAGCATCTCGTCGAGGATGACGTCGGCGGCGCGCAGCTCGTCGGTGGTCTCCAGGAGCGGGACGATGCCGATCTTGGCCCAGCCGGCGTGGA
This sequence comes from Streptomyces sp. NPDC059564, assembly GCF_042735575.1. NCBI lineage: Bacteria > Bacillati > Actinomycetota > Actinomycetes > Kitasatosporales > Streptomycetaceae > Streptomyces > Streptomyces sp. NPDC059564. The sequence goes on from NZ_JBHWBP010000168.1 coordinate 11,872, forward strand.
GGTCGATGAGCCCGGCCTCGCGGGCGAGGACGGCGGCGGCGAAGACGTCGTCGGCGCCCTGGCACATCGAGATGATGTACGACTCGATGACCTCGGGGCCGAACTTCTCGAAGGCGTCCTTGATGGCGCCGAAGACGCCGAGGGTCTTCTGTCCGGCCGCGTCGAGCGGCGCGGGGGTGGGCGCGAGCGGCCGGCGCGAGCGCAGCTCCTTGGCGAGGAGCTTGCCGCGGTAGTCGCGGGGCATGTCGGCGTAGCGCCAGGACTCCTCGCCGAGGCGGTCGAAGAGCTGGCCCAGCGCGTGGTGGTGGGCGTCCGCGTGTTCGCGTACGTCCATGGTCGCGAGCTGGAGGCCGAAGGCGGCCAGCGTGCGGATGGTGCGGTCCATGCGGCCGTCGGCGAAGAGCGCGCCGCGGTGTTCGCGCAGGGAGGTCTGGATGAGGGTGAGGTCGGCGAGCAGCTCGGCGGTGCCGAGGTAGTCGCGGCCTTCCTCGTGCGGGGTGCCCTTGGCGAGGCGCTCGCGGGTGTTGACGAGCTTCTGGCGCACGCAGGTGGCCTTGAGGCGGTACGGCTCCTCGGCGTTCAGCCGCTTGTAGCGCGGGCTGATCTCGGGGAGGCGTTCCAGGTCGGCCTGGAGGGAGGTGAGGAGCTCCTCGGTGGCGCCGGTGTAGCGGATCGAGTTCGACAGGAGCCCGCGCAGGAAGTCGACGAGTTCGAGGGCGTCGGTGATGCCGTGCTCGTGCTGGAGGATCAGCACGTCCCGGGTGACGTCGGGGGTGACGTTCGGGTTGCCGTCGCGGTCGCCGCCGATCCAGGTGCCGAAGGTGAGCGGGCGGGTGCCGGCCGGGATCTCGACGCCGACGCGCTGGAGCTCGGCGGCGAGGTCTTCGAGTACGTCGCCCACCGCGCCGGCGTGCAGCTCGTCGAGGTAGTAGATGGCGTTGCGGGCCTCGTCGGCGGGCTCGGGGCGCACCACGCGCAGCTCGTCGGTCTGCCAGACGAGGTCGATGTTCTCGGCGAGCCGCAGGTCGTGGCGGCGGCGCTCGCCGGCGCCGGTGACGGGCTCCTCCAGGAGCGCGGCGATGCGGCGCAGCTTGTTGAGGACGCTGCGGCGGGCCGCCTCGGTGGGGTGCGCGGTGAAGACGGGCCGGACGTTGAGGTTCTTGACCGTTTCGCGCAGGTGTTCGGGGTCGGCGTCCTTGAGCATGTCGGCGGTGCGGGCGAGGAGCCCGCCCTCGGCGGCACGGTGGGCGCGCAGCTCCTTGCCGCGGTGCACCTGCTCGGTGACGTTGGCGAGGTGGAAGTAGGTGGAGAAGGCGCGCACCAGCTTGGCGGCGGTCTCCAGGTCGGTGTCGCCGAGGAGCTGGGCCGCGGCTTCGCCGTCGGTGCGGGTGAGGGCGCGTACGCGTTCGACGAGGTCGAGGAGGTCCTGGCCCTCCTGGCGTACGAGGGTCTCCCCGAGGAGGTCGCCGAGGCGCCGGATGTCGGCGCGCAGCTCCGCGTTCGCCGTTTCCGCCGAGGTCACGGTGGTGGGGGTGGCGGGGGCCTGGGCGGCCTGGTCAGCACTGCTCACAGGTGCGGCTCCTTGCAGTGTTCGAGCGCTACTGGGCTGTGGGCCCCCGGGACGCGTGCGGCGGCGGTGCCGTCCTGGTGCGCAGCCGGGCTGCCCGTGCGGACCGCGCTGTCCGACGACACCAGGATAGGTGGCCCGTACTCGTGCCCCGGCAGCGCGGCCGCCGGGATGGTGCGTGTACCCCGGCGGGCGGCGGGGCGGTGGCGTGCTCCTCTTGCCGCGCGGGGGACCTTTGCCATACTTACGACGCCGTAGGTTACGGACCCGTAGGGTCGGTGACTCCGGCCCTGCCGACTCCTCACCCCCCAGGGGAACCCCATGTCCGTTGGTCCCGATCTGATCGAGGACGCCACGGCGTCCTCCACGATGTCCAGTGATGCCGCGTCCGCGACGCGCGGCGGTGAGCAGAAGCGGTCGGTGGAGCAGATCGCGCTGCTGCTCTTCATCACGGTGCCGTTCCTGGCGTTGCTGGTGGCGCTGCCGCTGGCCTGGGGCTGGGGGGTGAGCTGGCTGGACCTCGGTCTGATGGTGTTCATGTACTACCTGGCCTGCCACGGCATCACCATCGGCTTCCACCGTTACTTCACGCACGGTTCCTTCAAGGCGAAGCGGCCCCTGCGGATCGCGCTCGCGGTCATGGGGTCGATGGCGGTGGAGGGGCCGCTGGTGCGCTGGGTGGCGGATCACCGCAAGCACCACAAGTACTCCGACCACGAGGGCGACCCGCATTCGCCGTGGCGGTTCGGCGAGACGGTGCCGGCGCTGATGAAGGGCCTGTGGTGGGCCCACATCGGCTGGCTCTTCGACGAGGAGCAGACCGACCAGCAGAAATACGCCCCGGACCTGATCAAGGACCCGGCGATCCGGCGGATCTCGCGCGACTTCGTGCTGTGGACGGTGGTGTCGCTGGCGATCCCGCCGCTGGTGGGCGGTCTGGTGACGATGTCCTGGTGGGGCGCGTTCACGGCGTTCTTCTGGGGTTCGCTGGTGCGCGTGGCGCTGCTGCACCACGTGACGTGGTCGATCAACTCGATCTGTCACGCGGTGGGCAAGCGGCCGTTCAAGTCCCGGGACCGCAGCGGCAACGTGTGGTGGCTGGCCGTGCTGTCGTGCGGGGAGTCCTGGCACAACCTGCACCACGCCGACCCGACCTCCGCCCGGCACGGCGTCCTGCGCGGCCAGGTCGACTCCAGCGCGCGGCTGATCCGCTGGTTCGAACAGCTCGGCTGGGCCACGGACGTGCGCTGGCCGTCGCGGGACCGCATCGATGCCCGGCGCAAGGAAAAGACGTCGAACGCGGCATGATGGGGGACGTGGCGATCGACGGCAGCAGTTCCAGCAACGACAAGCCCAGGCGAGGTCGCCGGGTCCGGATGACGGGCGCCGAGCGGCGTCAGCAACTGCTGGACATCGGCCGCACCCTGTTCGCGGAGAAGGGTTTCGAAGGCACCTCGGTGGAGGAGATCGCGGCGAAGGCCGGGGTGTCCAAGCCGGTGGTGTATGAGCACTTCGGCGGCAAGGAGGGCCTGTACGCGGTGGTCGTGGACCGCGAGATGCGCCAGCTGCTGGACGGGGTGACCGGCGCGCTGACGGCCGGGCACCCGCGGGAGCTGCTGGAGCAGGCGGCGTTCGCCCTGCTCGACTACATCGAGAACTACACGGACGGCTTCCGGATCCTGGTGCGGGACTCCCCGGTGGCGCAGTCGACGGGTACGTTCGCCTCGCTGATCAGCGACATCGCCACGCAGGTGGAGGACATCCTCGGGCTGGAGTTCAAGGCCCGGGGCTTCGATCCGAAGCTGGCGCCGCTGTACGCGCAGGCACTGGTCGGGATGGTCGCGCTGACGGGCCAGTGGTGGCTGGAGACGCGGCGGCCGAAGAAGGCGGAGGTCGCGGCGCACCTGGTGAACCTGGCCTGGCACGGGCTGGAGAACCTGGAGGCCAGGCCCCGGCTGGTGGGCCACCGCAAGAACTGAGGACGTCCGGGTACAC
>NZ_JBHWBP010000169.1:0-15430 GCF_042735575.1 Streptomyces sp. NPDC059564
CCCCGGCCGCTGGGGCGCGGCGGGGGGGGGGGGGCGGGGGGGGCGCGCGGGGGCGGGCCCTTGGGGATGTCCTGGGGCGGGCTCGGGGGCGGGCCTGCGGAAAGGGCTGCCGGACGCCTCGCTCATCTGGTGGAATGACCTCCTGCACACTGCACGGGGGGCGCAGAGCGTATGGCGGGGACGGGGATCGGGTTGGGGCGTGCCCCCGGTCCGTCGTGCGCTTCGGCGCCGACGCCGGGGGCGGAGCCCGAGTCCGGGGCGGAGCTGGCAGCACGGTACGGCGTACCCCGCGCCGCACAACAGACCCGGGAGCCGGGTAACTTCGGGGCGTCGGGCCGCGTAGCGGAGGCGGTCGCGTGAACCTCCCGCAGCTCCACTACACCTGGGCCCCGCCCGGGCCCGACGGCTCCGGGTTCCGCTTCACGGCGGTCACCGCGGGCGTGCCCGTCGCGCTGCTGCGCGAGGCGGAGCGGCTGCTGGCGTACGAGCCGCCGCCGGGCGGGCGGGCCGGGGTCCTTCCGGAGGCGCTGAGCCTGAGCCTGCTCTCGGACGGCAGCCGGCTGCTGGCCCGCTCGGTGTGCACGGGCGGGGCCGAGGCCCCGGGGCTCTTCCACGCGCACGCCGTGCACCTGCCGCAGCGCCCCGGTTCCGGGCCCGTCCGGGGGGCGTTGCCGATCACCTCCTGGGGTTCGCCGCAGTGGGCGGTGCGGACCCCGCCGGGCGGGCCCCTGCCGCCGCTCGCCGCAGTGCCCGTACCGGGGCGGCACGACCGGGACGCGCTGGCGGAGTTCGTCGCGGCGCGGGGGCCGTGGCTGGCGCCGTTCTTCGCTGATGTACGGCGGCTCGTGGAGGAGCGGGGGGCGCCGCGGATCGTGCTGGTGGAGCCGGACAGTGCGGCCGTCGCCCGGTGGGTGATGCTCGCGTGCAGTGTGCTGCCGCACCAGCGGGGTCAGTGGCTGACGTTCACCACCTACACGCGCAGGCCCCGGCTGGCCCCGCAGGGCCTCATCGGGATCCTGCCCGGCGAGGAGACCCCCACCGAGGAGGGCTACCGGATCTACGAGCCCGCCCGCGGGCCGGCCCCCGCACCCCCGGACGACGTATGGGCACGCGCGGCCGCCCAAGTCTGGCTCGCAGGCCGCCCGGACCTCCTCGCGAAGGTCCGCACCCTACCCGGCCGCCCCTACGCCCCGGGCCCCTTGGCCGCCCTCACGGCCGGGGCCGGAATCCCCCTGGACCCCCAAAGCCAGGCAGCAGCAACCACCTGGACCACCGCACACCAGCCTCCGGCCGCGCAGCCGACGACCGGGACAACACCGGCGGCGCACCCCGAACGGCGAACGGCTCCGCCGACGCGGCCGACGACCGGGGCACCTCCTGCGGCGGAGCCAGCGGCTGGGGCGACCTGGGCAGCGGAGCCGGAGGCCGAGGCAGCTCCGCTAGCGCGGCCGACCGCCGGGGCACCTCCTGCGGCGGAGGCGGTACCGCGAGCGGCTCCGACGGTGGAACCGGAGGCCGGGGCAGCTCCTGCTGCGGAGCCGGCAGCTGGGACGGCCCGGGCAGCGGAGCCCACGGGCGGGGCGATTCCGACAGCGCAGCCGGGGCTACGGACGGCCGCGGCCGCGGAGCCGGTGGCCGGGGCAGCTTCGACGGCCGGGACGGCCTCGGTGGCGGAGCCACCGGCCGGTGCGGCTCCGGCGGCGCAGCCGGCAACCGGGGTGGCCCCGGCCATGCGCCCAGAACGGCGGACGGCTCCGACGGCCGGGGCAGCGCAGCCGGTGGCCGGTACGGCCTGGACAGCGGAGCCTACGGGCATGGCGGTTCAGGCGGCGCAGCCAGGGCCCGGCGCAGAACCCGCTCCGGAGCGGGAGCCGCGCCCGGCGCCCACATCAGAGCCGGGGCTGCCGGCCCCCGCGGCAGAGCCACGGCTCAGCGCGGCACCCACGCCCGAGGCGGCGCCGCCGCCGTCGCGCACAGCAGAACCGGAGCCGTCGCCGGCACCCACGGCGGAACCAGGCCTCACCGGAGGGCCCGCTCTTGAGCCGCCGCAGTTGCCGCCTGCCCCCGCGGCAGAGCCGGGGCCCACCCCGGCACCCGCGCCGGAACCAGGGCCACAGCCGGCGGCCGGGGCAGGGCCGGAGCTCAGCGCGGCGCCGACGCCCGCACCGGGGCCGCAGCCGGCGAAGCCGGAGCTGCCGCCTGCGCCAACGCCCGCACCGGGGCCGCGGTCGGCGGCCGGGGCGGAGGCGGGGCTCCGGGCGGGGCTCGCGGACCCCGGCCGGGAGCCGGAGGCCCTGGCCGGGCTGCTGCGGGAGGCCGCACGGCAGGGGGTGGACACCACCGCGCAACTCCCGGAGGCGGCACCCCGGCTGGCGCTCGCGCTGTTCTCCGATCCCGGCCGGGCGTACGGGGAGGAAACGCGGGCCGCGCTCACGGAGTTGCCGGTGCTGCGGGCCCTCGTACTCGACCGGCTGGACGCGCTCGCGGCGGGTGAACCGGCCGCCGGCGTACGACTGTTCGCACGTACGGAGCTGCGGCTGGGGGCGGCGGAGGCCCTGCCGCACCTGCGGATGTGCGCGCGGGCGGCGACGGTCGCGGAGTCCGCGCCGGACCGGGTCGTGGCGCTGGACGCGCTGCTGCGGGCGTCAGGGGTGTCGCTGTACGCGGAACCGCTGGTGCTGCGGACCGCGATGCGGCTCGTGTGGGGCGGGGATCCGCCGGAGCCGGGCGAGGCCGGGCTGGTGCTGGCCACGACGGGTGCGGCGGTGCACCGTGACGCCGGTACCTGGGAGCTGCTCGCGGAGGCGGCCGCCCGCGCACCGGCCGACGACCCGACGGCGGCTCACCTCGCGACGGAACTCCTGCGCCACTTCACCCCGGACCTCCCACCCGGCCTCCGGGCAACCCTCAGCCTCCACACCGCAGCGCCCGGCCGGCTGCCCGAGCCAGGCGCCGCCGCAGCCCGCCCCGGGCGCCACCGGCAGGCGAAGCCCGGAGCCCCGGGACCCGACACCATCGATGCTGCCGGCCAGGGCGGAGAGCCCCGCACCACCGGGCCGCTGCCGGAGCAGGGCGGGGCCCCGGCTCGGTCGAGGCGGCACCGGCAGGGGGAGCCGGGAGTCCCAGGACCGCACACGGCCGACGCCCGTCAGGACGGGGAACCCCGCACCACCGGGCGGCTGCCCGGGACGGGTGGCGCCCCGGGGCGGCACCGGCAGGGGGAGCCGACGGTTCCTGGGGCGGACACGGCCGACACTGGACGCCACGGGCTGCCCGGGGCGGGCGGGGCCTCCTCGTACCCGGGCCTTCCCCGCCCCGCAGGTCCGGCGACGCCCCGGTTGGGCGGGGCCGACGTGGGGCGGGCCCCCGAACGCCGCGTCGAGGATGGGTGGCCGACCGGGACCGGTGGGGGCTCGGTGCTCCCCGGGGTCGGAGGCGACGCCGGGTCGGGGGTGGGGTGGGGCGCGGACGTGGATCCGGTGGGAGGGATGTTGGACGAGGGGCTCGGGGTGCGGGTGTTGTTCGAGAGTGAGGACGCCCGGCTGCTCGCCGCCTACCGGCAGGCCGCTCGGGACGACCGGGTGCGGGAGCGGCTGCTGGCCTCGCCCCGTTACCTCGCGGACTGCTTCGCCGTCTGGTCCGCGCACCCCCAGGCGGGGCCCCTGTGGCAGGAGACCCGGACCGACCTCCTGGAGGAGGTGCTCCGGCCGGTCGTACGGAGTCTGCCGCCCGAGCGGCTCGCGGAGGCCGAGCGGGAGCTGGCGCGGATCGGCCGCAGCCGGGCCGAGGAGTTCCGGGCCTGGCGGCGCCCCGGCCTGGGTGCCCGGTTGCGCGGCCTCCTCACCCGCCGAGCAGACCGGTGAGCTCCCGGGCGAGGGCCAGGGCCCCGCTGCCCGCGCCCAGCCCGAGGGTGATGGTCTCCAGGCAGCGGCGGATCAGCCCGGGTTCGGGAGCCCGGCTCTCCTGACCGGCCTGCTCCAGCTCTCCCCGCAGGGTCCGCGCCGCGTCGATCCGGTCGGGGGCGGCGCCCTCGTCCCGTAGCCACTGGGCGAGTTCGGTGGCCAGCCGAAGGATCCGGGCGGCGTCGTCCCGGTCCTGCGGCTGGCTGATGTTGATCACGCCGTGGTCGCCGTAGTTGGCGGCGCCGCCTTCGATGTTGCCGTGGAAGTGGTACGTGCCCATGCGAGGGCTCCTCTCCGAGTGCCGAGCGCCCGTGCCGGGCGCCGTCTGCCGCGTGCGGGTGCCGGGCGCCGGGTGCTCAGGGCTTGCCCAGCACCCGGTGCTCAGGGCTTCGCCGGAGACGGGGTCGGGCCGCCCGGGCCGCCGGTCTGGGGAAGGGGGGTGGCCGGGAGGTTGGCGGTGCCGTGGGCGCCGAAGTTGTTGCCCTGGCCGTTGACGGAGCCGTGGAAGGTGTAGCTGTGGTGGTTGATGATCTGCTGCGCCCGGTAGAAGGACGCCGTGTCGATGTGGTGGGCCTTGAGGAACTGCTCGGTCGCCGTGAGCACGCCCTGCTGGAGCCTCTGCAGGAAGTCCACGGCGTCGGTGCTGTCCGAGAACTCCATCCGCTCCAGTTCGACCGCCGCCCGCGCCCGGACGCTGCCGGTCGCGCCGTAGTCGAACTCGACGTGCCGCTTGCCGATGACCCACCGGGACCGCCACAGCCGCAGCACGCGCAGCACCCGCTCCCAGCCCCGCCGCCACAGCCGCACCGGCACCTTGCACAGCGCGGGCAGGAACCGCCTCGTGGCGAAGGACCACAGGGACGCCCAGTGGCCGAAGGGGTCCAGCCGCAGGGTCCGTACCTCCAGGAACTCCTTCCGCAGCGGCGGGACCACGTACGCGGCCACCTCCCAGGTCAGGCTGGGGTGCTGGACCCGGGCGCGCAGGTGCATGGAGACGATCACCCGGCCGGCCTCACCGGCCCGCTCCAGGCAGAGGTACGTGCGCATCCCGAGTCCGGGGCGCGCCAGCCCGGCCTCCACCATGCCCTCCGGGATCGTGCTGCGGGGCGCCCGCAGCCGGTCGGGCAGCAGTTCCTTGCCGGCGTGCAGGGTCATGGCGCCGCGCACGTACAGCCGGTTGCGGGCCCGGAGGCCTTCGAGGCCCGCGATGTTCCCCATCTCCCGGGCCACGAAGGCGTGCAGGTCGACGACGTCGAAGGGGAGGATGGTCAGCCGGTCTCCGCCGGAGGGGTCCGTGGCGGCGGTGCTGATGTCGATGGGCTGCCAGACCCGCTCCGCCAGCGACTCCCCGCTGCCGACGAAGGGGTTCGTCTGCTCGGCGTCCTCGTGGTACGGGAGGACGTTGGCCCGCTCCTGGTCGCGCAGCCGGGATTCCAGCTCCGCGTCGAGCGGCGGCGCCAGCGCCTCGGGAGGCGGGCCCTCCGGGGCGATCACCCGAAGGGCGAGCGTCCTGGCCCGGTGCTCGGTGATCAGCACCAGGCACCAGGCGGCGGCGAGTACGCAGACGACGGCGAGCAGTTCCGGGCCGACGGGCTGGTCGAGCCACGCCCGGTACACCAGCAGGACCGCGGCGCACAGCCCGGTGGCGAACAGCGCGGCCAGCAGGCCGTCGCGGAGGTTCAGGCGGCGCACCGCCAGCCGCGCGTGCCGGGCCACCGCGACGAGGTCGACGCCGAGCGACGGGCCGAGCGCCGTCAGCCGGTCCTCGGTGAGTTCGACCGCCGTCTCACGGGCGAACCCCTCGTCCCGGTGCGCGGCGGCGCTCAGCCAGCGGTTCGTCCACTCCTCGCCGTACTGGAGCAGTCTGGGTAAGTCACGGTCGGCCGTCATCTCTTCCTCCCCCGTGGTGGTCGACCAACGATACGGACAACCGCCCCCGTGCGTAACGGTGTTGACGGACAGCCGTGCGTCGCCCCCGAAGTGGAGCGCAGGTGTCCTACTCAGCGCTCGGCAGGGGGAGTTGAGCATCCGTACTCAGGACCGGGGGCGGCGCGCTTGTCATCGTGAGGGCATGTTCCTTCAGCAGTCCGAACCGAGGCCGCGCGCCGGGATAACCGCCGTCGGCAGCCTGTTGCCCGAGGACGCGGTGTCCTCCGACGAGCTCCAGCGGGAGGTGACCCGCCGCAGCGGCATCGCGCTGCCGCCGAGGACGCTCACGCAGGCCACCGGCATCCGTTCGCGCCGCGTCGCGGCCGAAGGGGTGTACGCCTCCACGCTCGCGGTGGGCGCGGCCCGCCGGGCCCTGGATTCCGCCGGGCTCACCCCGCACGACGTGGACCTGCTGGTCTTCGCCTCCGCCTCGCGGGACATGGTCGAGCCGGCCACCGCGCACATCGTGCAGGCGGAGCTCGGCTCCCGGGCCCACGCCCTGGACGTGACCAACGCCTGCAACAGCTTCGTCAACGGCATCGACTTCGCCCGCAGCTCCGTCCTGGCCGGGCGGGCGCGCCGGGCGCTGGTGGTGACCGGGGAGACGCCGAGCCGGGCGGTGCGCACCGACCCGGCCGGGTTCGCGGAGTTCCGCAGCGGTTTCGCGGGGTACACGTTCGGCGACGCGGGCGCGGCCGTGGTCGTGGAGGCGGTGGAGCGGGGCGGGATCCTGGACGTGGACACCGAGACGCATTCGGAGCACTGGGAGGTCGGGGGCATCCCGGGCGGCGGGTCGAGGCACCCGCGCGGGGACGCGTACACGTACTTCCGGGGGGACGGGCGCGAACTGCGCGGGGTCTTCGAGAAGGTGGGCACGGCGGTCATCGACCGCACGCTGCACCGGACGGGCCTGGACTGGGACGGCTTCGCGAAGGTGCTGGTGCACCAGGTGACGGTGCCGTACCTGGAGCGGTTCGCGGAGCTGACCGGGGTGCCCGCCGAGAAGTTGGTGGTGACGGTGCCCGAGCTGGGCAATGTGGCGAGCGCGAGCATCGGGGTCCAGCTGGACCGGGTGTTCGGCGAACTCGCCCCCGGCGAGCGGGTGTTGTTCGTCGGTCTCGGCGGCGGCATCAGCATCATGACGATGGTCTGGGAGAAGTCGTGAGCGCGCGCATGTGGGTGGTCGTGCCCGCGTACGAGGAGGAGGCGCGGCTCGCCGCGACGCTGCGGGCGCTGGCCGCGCAGCGGGACCTGGACTTCACCCTGCTGGTGGTCGACAACGCCTCGGCGGACGAAACGGCCGCCATCGCACGGGAGTTCGCGCGGCGGGCGCCCTTCCCGGTGGAGGTCATCGAGGAGCCGCAGAAGGGGGTCGGCTCCGCGGTGGACACCGGGTTCCGGTACGCGATCGAGCGCGGCGCGACCCTGCTGGCCCGCACGGACGCCGACTGCCTGCCCCGGCCCGGCTGGACGGGTGCGGCGCGGGCCGCGCTGCGGGAACGCCCGGGGCTGGTGTGCGGGCGGATCGTGGCGCGGCGCGACGAGCACGGGCCGCTGGGCCGGGCCGGTTTCGCGGGCCTGGTCGCGCTGGCGGCGCTGTTCGGGCGGCTGCGCCCCCGGCACGCCCGGCGGGGCGGTTTCAAGGCCCCGTACCGGATGCACGCGGGGAACAACATGGCGATCACCGCCGAGCTGTACCTGGCCGTCGGCGGGATGCCCCGGCGCCCCTCCCCGACGGACCGGCTGTTCCTGAACGCGGTGCGCCGCCACACCGACCGGATCAGCCGCTGCCGGGGCATGGTGGTGGAGAACTCGACGCGCAGGATACGGGCGTACGGGCTCGCCGGGACCGCCCGCTGGTACCTCGACCAGGGCAGCGGCGCGCGCGGAACGGACCCGCGCTGATGCTGGACCGACTGGACCACTCGCTGCGCGCCCGGCCCGAGCGGCCCGCCGTGCTGTCCGCGACCCGTACGGGCGCCACCCGGGTGTCCGCCACCCGGGGTGAACTCGCCGAACTGGCGGACGCGTTCGCCGCCGCCCTGCACGCGCGCGGACTGCGCCCCGGGGACACCGTCGGGGTGGCGGTACGGCCGGGGCCGCGCGCGCTGGCGGTGCTGCTCGCGCTGTGGCGGCTCGGGCTGCGCGGGGCCGTACTGGACCCCGGGGCCGGGGCCGAGGTGCTGCGGGCCCGGCTCGCGCTGGCCCGGCCGGCGCTGGTGCTGGCGGACGCCGCCGCGCAGGCGGTCGCCGGCTGGGCCCGGGCGCCGGCCCGGCGGGCCCGGCTGGAACTGCCGGAGCTGGCCGGGCTCGGGCCGGTGGCCACCGTCGGGCCCCGGCTGCCGGGCTGCGCGCCCGCGCTGGACCTGGGGGCGCCGCGCCTGGGGGTGCCGGTGTACGCGGGAGGCCCCGACGGCTCCGACGCGGTGATCGTGTTCACCTCCGGGACCACCTCGCGGCCCCGGGCCGTGGTGCACACCCGGGCGGGGCTGGCCGCCGGGATGGAGACGGTGTCCGCGCTGTTCACCGGGGACCCGGACGGGCCGGTCACCGGGGACGCGTACGCGCCGTCCACCGCGGACCGGCGCCGCGCGGTGGTCCCCGGCGAGCCCGTGCTGGGCGGCACCTTCTTCGTCCTGGTCCCGTCGCTGACGTCCGGGGCGCCGGTCGCCCTGCCGGCCCGCTCTCCCGCCGTGCTGGCCCGCCAGCTGCGCCGGCTGCGGCCCCGGGACACCTATCTGACGCCGCCGCAGCTGCGGGACGCGCTCGGCGCGGGCGCCCGGTTCCGGGGCCGGGTGTGGACGGGTTCGGCTCCGGCGAGCGCCACGCTGCTGGACCGGGTCCGGGAGGCGGGCGCGGACGAGGCGTGGGGGGTGTACGCGCTGACCGAGCTGTTCCCGGCGGCGGCGGTGGAGTCCCGGGAGAAGGCCGCCTTCACCGGGACGGGGGACCTGGTCGGGGCGCCGCTGCCCGGGGTGCGGGCCGTGCCGGACGCGGACGGGCAGCTGCTGCTGGCCGGGCCCGCGGCCCGGGACCGCTACCTCGGGGAGGAACCCGACCCGTGGGTGCGTACGGGCGACCGGGCGCACCTGGACGGCGCGGGCCGGATCGTGCTGGAGGGCCGCTGCAAGGACATGGTGCTGCGCAGGGCGGAGAACATCTACCCGGGCCTGTACGAGCCGGGGCTGCACGTGCCCGGAGTGGAGCTGGGGGTGCTCGTCGGGGTCCCTGCGGGCGACGGCGACGAGCGGCTCGTCGCGGTGGTGCAGCCGCGGCGCGGGGTCGCCGAACCGGCCCTGCGCGCCGCCCTGTCGGGCCCGCTGCGCGAGATGGGCACGGCCCGGCCGGACGCGCTGCTGTTCGCGGACATCCCGCTGTCGGGGCGCTCGCGCAAACCGGACCGTGCGGCGGTGTCGGCGCTCGCGGCGGGGCTCCTGCGCGCGGGGCGCGGCGGCCGGGCGTGAGCGCGCCGGCGGAGGGGCGGCGGGAGGGCGCGCGGGCGGCGGAGCTGTGGGTGGTGGTGCCCGCGTACAACGAGGCGGCTTCGCTGCCGGCCACCCTGGCCGCGCTCGCCGCGCAGCAGGACACGGGTTTCGCGCTGGTGGTCGTCGACAACGCCTCCACCGACGCGACGGCCGCGGCGGTACGGGAGTTCGCGCGCTCGGCGCCCTTCCCCGTCGAGCTGGTCCACGAACCGCAGCCCGGGGCCGGGACCGCCGCCGACACCGGCTTCCGGCACGCCGTACGGGCCGGGGCGCGGCTGCTGCTGCGTACGGACGCGGACTGTCTGCCCGCCCGCGACTGGACGGCCGTCGCCCGGGCGGAGTTCGGACGCGGGGCGCAGATGCTGTGCGGGCGGAGCGTGCCGCGCCCCGACGAGCGGCCGACGCTTGCCGAGGCGCGGCTGCTGCCCGCTCTGGTCCGCCTCTCCGCGCTGTACGGGCGCCTGCGGCCCGCGCACCGGGGTCCCGGCTACCGGGCCCCGTACGTGCTGTGCCACGGCCACAACCTCGGCATCACCGCCGATCTGTACGTGCGCTGCGGCGGGGCGCCGCGGGAGCGGCTGGAGGAGGGGTCGGAGGACGTCACCCTGCTCAACCGGGCGCGCCGGCACAGCGGGCGCGTGGTGCGCGCCGAGCACCTGGTGGTGCACAGCAGCCTGCGGAGGCTGCGTTCCTGGGGTGTCCGGCGCACCCTGCTCTGGTACTGGGACCGGCGCTACCGGCCCGTCGACACGGAAGAGGTCCACGTCCGATGAACGCCCAGCCGATGAACGCCCGGCCGGTGAAGGCCCGTGCCCGGGCCCGGCGCCGGGACCGCCGGGTCTACCTGCGCTCCCACCCGCTGCTGTTCGGGCTGCTCGCCGCGACCCGCGGGCGGCCGGTGCGCCGGATCGGCGGGACGCTGCTGGTGCACGACGCGGACGCGTACCGCGAGGCGCTGACCCGGCTGCCGCTGGACCGGACGGCCGCCGGGACGACGGGCGGCGCCGCGCGGGAGGCGCTGGGCGGCGGCGGGGGCGTGCTGTTCGACCAGGAGGGCGGCGGGCACCGGGCGGACCGGCGGGCCCTCGCGGAGCGGCTCGGCGCGGCCGGGGTGGAGGAGCTCCGGGCGGTGTGGCGGCCGTTGCTGGTACGGGGCCTCGCGCCGCTGTCGCGGGGCGGCGAGGTGGAGGTGGTGGCCCTGGCCCGGGAACTGGCGGGGTCGGTGGTGTGCGCCCTGCTGGGTTCGACCGCCACTCCCCGGGACCTCGCGGAAGCCGCCGCCGAGGCCGCGGCCGCCTCGGTCCGCACCCACCTCCCGGGCCCGCCCAGACCGGGCGCGGCGGCCGGGGCGGCCCGCGCGGCGGAGCGGCTGCGCACACTGCTGGACTCGGGCGCGGACGCCGCCCCGGGCGCGGGCACGGCCGACGCGCTCGCCGCCATGGTGGCCGTGGCGGCCGTGAACACCACGGTGGCGGCGCTGCCCCGGGCCGTCGCCTGGTGTGCGGACGCCGGGCTGTGGGGGCAGGCCGCCGACGCCGGGCTGCGGCCGCGGCTGGTGGAGGAGCTGCTGCGGGTCACGGCGGCCTCGCCGGTGCTGCCCCGGGTCGCGGCGGCGGCCGGGACGGTCGGGGGCTGTCCGGTGCGGGGCGGGGACCGCCTCGTGCTGGTGGCCCGGCACGCGGCGCAGGCGCACCGGCGCGACCCCGACGGGCGGGATCCGGCCGGGCCGGGGGTGACGCGGCTGGTGTTCGGGGCGGGGCCGCACGCCTGCCCCGGGGCCCGGCTGGCCGCCGTACAGCTGGGCGACGTACTGGAGGCGCTGGCTCCGCACCGGCCGGTGGTGGCTCGGGCGCGGGTGGACCGCCGGGCGGCGCTGCCGGGGTGGCGCTCGCTGACGGTGCGGGCGGGCGTGTGAGGCTCCGTATCGCGGTGACGGGGGCGAGCGGCTTCTGCGGCGGGCAGGTGGCGCGGGCGGCCGCCGCGGCGGGGGCGTCGGTGGTGTGCGTGGGCCGGCGGCCGGGTCCGGTGGGGGAACACCGGTTCTGGGACGCGGCGCGCGCGGAGCCGGACCTGGCGGGGGCGGACTTCGTGGTGCACTGCGCGGCGGCCGTGGGCGATCCGGCGCCGGGGTCCCGGGCGGAGGCGGCGATGCGGGCGGTGAACGTGGACGGCACGGCGCGGCTGCTGCGGGCGGCCGCGGGGCGTCCGGTGGTGTGGGTGAGCAGTGCCAGCGTGTACGACCCGCGCCGGGGCCGGGGCCTGGTCACCGAGGACCATCCGCGCACGGGCCAGCTGAACGCGTACGGCCGGACCAAGGCGGCGGGCGAGGCGCTGGCGCTGGCCGGGGGTGCGGTGGTGCTGCGGCCGCGGGCGGTCTACGGCCCGGGCGACACCCAGCTGCTGCCCCGGCTGCTGTCCCGGGTCCGGGCGGGGACCCTGCTGCTGCCGGGTCCGGACGTGCGGCTGAGCCTGACGGCGGTGGAGAACCTCGCGGACGCCTGCCTGGCGGCGCCCGGCTGGAGCCCGGGCGCGTACAACGTGGCGGACGCGGAGCCGTACGGCCGGGACGCGGCCGTCGGCGCGGTGCTCCGGGCCCACGGGACGCGGGCCCGGATCCGGCACCTGCCGCTCCCGGTGGCCCGTACGGCGGCCCGCGCGGCGGAGGCGGCGGCCCGCCTGACCGGCTCCGAGCCCGCCCTCAGCCGCTACGCGGTGGACCAGCTGTCGCACCCGGTGGTCCTGGACCTGACCAGGGCCCGCGCGCGGGGCTGGACCCCGGCGCGGACCCTGGACGACTACCTCAGCTCTCTGCGGGGGTGAGGCGCAGGGAGATGCTGTTGATGCAGTAGCGCTGGTCGGTGGGGGTCGAGTAGCCCTCACCCTCGAACACGTGACCGAGGTGGGAACCGCACGTCGCGCAGCGGACCTCGGTGCGGACCATGCCGTGCGAGGTGTCGGCGATCAGCTCGACGGCCTTGGTGTCCTTCGGGTCGAAGAAGGACGGCCAGCCGCAGTGCGACTCGAACTTCTCCGTGGAGCGGAACAGCTCGGAGCCGCAGCCGCGACAGGAGTAGACGCCCTCCGTCTTGGTGTCGGTGTACTCGCCCCGGAAGGCCGGCTCGGTGCCCGCGAGGCGCAGCACCTGGTACTCGGACGGGGTCAGCTCGGCCTGCCACTGCTCGTCCGTCTTCTGGACCTCGTACGCCATGACGTTTTCCCGCTCCCTCAGCTCGACAGCCGGGCGAGGATCTGCGGTCCCAGATCCGTGACGTCGCCCGCGCCCATGGTGAGAACGAGATCACCGGGCTTGGCCATTCCCGCGATCACGTCGGCGACGGCTTCCTTGGCGTGCTCGGCGGTGACGTCGGCGCCGGCGGAGCGGGCCGCGGCGATGATGATCTCGCTGGTGATCCCGGGGATCGGGTCCTCGCGGGCCGGGTAGATGTCGAGGACCACGGAGGCGTCGGCCAGCGCGAGGGCCTGGCCCATCTCCTTGCCCAGCTCCTGGGTGCGGGAGAAGAGGTGCGGCTGGAAGACGACCAGGATGCGGGAGTCCCCGGCGGCCCCGCGGATGGCCTCCAGGTCGGCGGTCATCTCGGTGGGGTGGTGCGCGTAGGAGTCGATGACCTGGACGCCGGACGCCTCGCCCTTGAGCTGGAGGCGGCGCTTGACGCCGGTGTACTTGCCGAGGGCGGAGGCCAGGTTGTGCGCCGGGATGCCGAGGGCGACACCGGCGGCGAGCGCGGCGACGGCGTTGTGCGCGTAGTGGCGGCCGGGCACGGAGACCGTGAAGGTGAGCATCCGCCCCTGGATCACGACGGTGACCTCGCTGGTCAGACCGCGCGGGGTGATCTTGGTGATCCGGACGTCGGCGCCGTCCTCCTCGCCGTACGTGACGACGGTGAGGCCCTGCGCGCCCGCGACGCGGCGGGCGATCTCGGCGGCGCCGGCCTGGCCGTGGGCGACGACGAGGGTGCCACCGGGGACGATCTTGGAGACGAAGGTCTCGAAGGACTCGTAGATCTCCTCCATCGACGCGTAGTTCGCGTGGTGGTCGAGCTCCGCGTTGAGGATGATCGCGACCTGGGGCGCGTACTTGTGGAAGCTGCGGTCGCTTTCATCCGCCTCCGCCACGAAGATCTCGCCCTCGCCGTGGTGGGCGTTGGAGCCGGGGGCGTCCAGGTCGCCGCCGATGGCGTACGAGGGGTCGAGGCCCAGCGCCGAGAGGGAGACCGCCAGCATCGAGGTGGTGGTGGTCTTGCCGTGCGTGCCGGCGACGGCGATCGGGCGCAGGCCGTCCATCAGCGAGGCGAGGGCGTCGGAGCGGTGCACGACGGGGATGCCCAGTTCGGCGGCGCGGGCCAGCTCGGGGTTGTCGGCGCGGATGGCACTGGAGACGACCACGCAGGTGGTGTCGTCGGCGAGGTGGCCGGCGGCGTGCCCGATGTGGACCGTGGCGCCGTGGGAGCGCAGCGCCTGGGCGGTCTCGGAGTCACGGGAGTCGCTGCCGGCCACCTGCGCGCCGCGCTGCGCGAGGATCTTCGCGATGCCGGACATGCCGGCGCCGCCGATGCCGATGAAGTGGGGCCGTTCCATCGCGGTCGGCAGGCCGGGCTTCATTCAGGTCGCTCCAGGATCGAGTGGGTGCGGGGGGGCTGTGCCGCCCCAGCCTATTCGTTGTGGGCGAAGAGCTTGAGCACCGGAACCCCGACCTTGTGCCGAGCCCGGGAGGCCCAGTCCCGGTGGAAGAACTCCTCGACGAAGTGCGGAGCGGTCAGGACGATCACCTCGTCGGCGTTCGTCTCGTCGACGACGGCCTTGAGGTGGTCGAGGGGGTGGTTCTCGATGATCTGTCCGACGGCCGTGGCCCCCTTCTTGCGCAGGGCCGCCAGGGAGTGTTCGAGCGCGTGTGCGGCGGGGCCCCGGGCGGCGTCGCCCTCGGGCTCGTCGGCCTCGTGGAGGGCTTCGGGGAGCTCGCCGAGCGCTACGTCGTCGATGGCGCGGAGCAGTCGGTCCTGGTCGCCCCTGGGTTGCATGAGGACGACGAAGGAGACCTGGTCGTCTCCGTGCAGGGTGGTGACGAAGTCCACGTCCACCGTGGTCAGCGGCTGCTCGATCATCAATACGCTCGTGAACACGGACGCCCTCTCCTTCGTACGCAGAGGGCCGGTCGGCCGGCCCCTGCGGAAACCATCCTGCCCCGCTGTCGCGCGGGGCGTTGCGCAGATATATGTGCCCAGGTATGTGCCCAGAGGAAGCTAAGCGGAACGCCAAATTCCGCTTCTTGTCAGATCCGACGGTAGCTCGCAAAGAGGAACCCGGCCTCTTCCAGTACGCACGCGGGCGAGAGCCGGTGCGGAACGGTGACGGAGGGCCCGCCGGCGATCCGCTGGGCGTTACCGGCGGTGAGCATCGGGGAGATCGTCAGGCACAGCTCGTCCAGCACGTCGGCGGCCACGAACTGGCCCAGCAGCCGGGGCCCGCCCTCGGTCAGCTGACGCCGCAGCCCGCGCGCGACCAGCTCCCGTACGACCCGGGCGGGGTCCGCGCCCGCCCCGTCGCCCGCCACCACGACCTCGGCCCCGGCCGCGGTGGCGGCGGCCACCCGGTCGGCGGGGGCGGCGGCGCCGGTGACCACCAGGGTGGGCACGAGGGGGGCGGTGAACAGGGGCAGCGTGAAGTCCAGGTCCAGGCTCGCGGTGACCACCGCGATGACGGGGGCGGGACCCTGGCCGGCGGCCTCGCGGCGGGCCGCGAAGGCCTCCCGGGCGCGCGCCGGGCGGTAGCCCTCCTGGCGAACCGTTTCCGCACCCACGATGACCACATCGGCCAGGGCCCGCAGGGTGCCGAAGATCCGCATGTCGGTCTCACCGGAGATCGGCTGCGAGCGCCCGTCGTGCTGGCCGGCCCCGTCCAGGGTGGAGACCATGTTGGCCCGCAGCCAGTGCGCGCCGGGGGCGAGCTCCGGGTAGGCGTAGGCGTCCGCGAGCTCGTCCAGGGACCACTCGCGGTCGCCGCGGTCCGGGGCGGACGGGGCGGATGTCTGATCGGTCACAGGGAGCAGGCGTCGCATCGGTGCAGTCTGACACGCCGCGTAGAGTTAAGGGCTGTGTC
>NZ_JBHWBP010000170.1:0-15371 GCF_042735575.1 Streptomyces sp. NPDC059564
CTGTCATGGGTGGCCGAAGGCCATCGCGAAGCGACGCGACCGAAGGGAGCGCCCTTGACAGGCCGGCTCGACGCGGAAGGACGATGAGACTGACGGGAAACCCCCAAACCAGCCATGAGACCGCCCAAGGGGACACCGCTTCCCCACCCCACCGGCCCGCAGGCAAGGGGGCCGGTGGGCAGGCGCCGCCCGGGCCCCGCCCCCCAAGGGGGAGATGGCGGGCCCGCGCCGCAAGCCGCGTACGCACAACGCGCGCGCCCGCCCGCGCCGCAGGCCCCGTACCCCCGCCCCGTCAGAACGCCGGGCGTTCCGGGTCCAGCGTGGCGCGGCCCTCCACCGGGGAGGATGCTTCGGCGAAGCGGCGTGGGGGGATGCGGCCCGCGCGGTGGGCCAGGCGGCCCGCCGTGACGGCGTCCCGCATGGCCGCGGCCATCAGGACGGGCGCCTGGGCCCGGGTCACCGCCGAGGCGAGCATCACCGCCGCGCAGCCCAGTTCCATCGCGAGGGCGGCGTCCGAGGCCGTCCCGGCCCCGGCGTCCAGGATCACCGGCACCCCGGCCCGCTCCGTGATCAGCTCGAAGTTGTGCGGGTTGCGGATGCCGAGCCCCGACCCGATGGGGGAGCCCAGCGGCATGATCGCCGCGCAGCCCACGTCCTCCAGCTTCCGCGCGAGCACCGGGTCGTCGTTCGTGTACGGGAGGACGGTGAAGCCCTCGTCGACCAGGGTCTCCGCCGCGTCCAGCAGCTCCACCCCGTCCGGCAGGAGCGTCCGCTCGTCGGCGACGACCTCCAGCTTGATCCAGTCGGTGCCGAGGGCCTCGCGCGCCAGCCGGGCCGTGAGCACGGCCTCGCCCGCCGTGAAGCAGCCCGCGGTGTTGGGGAGGACCGCGATGCCGAGCCGGTCCAGGACGGACAGGACCGAGCCCTGCACCGTCGGGTCCAGGCGCCGCATGGCCACCGTGGTCAGCTCGGTGCCGGAGGCGACGAGGGCGCGCTCCAGGACGTCCAGGCTCGGGGCGCCGCCCGTGCCCATGATCAGGCGGGAGGAGAAGGTCCGGCCGCCGAGGGTGAAGAGGTCGTCCGCCATGGTGGTCAGCCTCCCTGGACAGCGGTCAGGATTTCGATCCGGTCGCCCTCGTCCACCGGCGTGTGCGGCCACCGCCCGCGCGGGACGACCGTTTCGTTGAGCGCGGCGGCCACGCCGGAAGGGGCCGCGGTCAGGGTGGCCACCACGGCGTCGAGGGTGGTGCCGGCCGCGATCTCGCGCGGCTCGCCGTTCACGGAGATGGTCATGCGTAGGACTCCTGACGCGTGGTGGAGAAGCGGCGCGGGGTGAAGGGGCGGGCGACCTCCGGGACGGTGCCGGTGACCAGCAGTTCCGCCATCACGTCGCCGGTGAGGGGGGTCAGCAGCACCCCATTGCGGTAGTGCCCGGTGGCCAGGTGCAGCCCGGGCAGGTCGGTCGGGCCCAGCAGCGGCGCGTTGTCGGGGGAGCCGGGGCGCAGGCCCGCCCGGGTCTCGACGAGCGGGAGTTCGGTGATGCCGGGCACCAGCTCGTGGGCGTCGCGGAGCAGTTCGTACACGCCGCCCGCCGTCACCGTGGTGTCCCAGCCGAGTTCCTCGCTGGTGGCCCCGACGACGAGCTCGCCGTTCTCGCGGGGCACCAGGTAGACGTGGCTGCCGCGCACGACGGCCCGTACGGTCCGGGACAGGAACGGGGCGTACGCGGGCGGCACCGCCAGCCGCAGCACCTGACCCTTGACGGGCCGCACCGGCACCGCCACCTCCGGCGGCACCCCCGCCAGCCGCCCGCTGAGGGAGCCCGCCGCCAGGACGACCTGGCCGGCGCGCAGCTCCGTACCGTCCTCCAGTACGGCGCCCACCGCCCGGTCGGCCGTGGTCAGCAGCCGGTCGGCCCGCGCCCGGTGCACGGTGACCCCGGCCCGTTCGCAGGCGGCCAGCAGCGCCGCCGCGAGCCGCCGCGGATCCACCTGGTGGTCCCCGTCGACGCGCAGCCCCCCGCGCACCCCCGGGGCCAGCATCGGCTCCAGGCGGCGGCACTCGCGGCCGGTGAGCCACTGCGACTCCAGGCCGCAGCGGCGCTGGAGGGCGTGGAGCTCCCGCAGGTGGAGGCGGTCGTCGGCGTCGAGGGCGACGGCGAGGGTGCCGCAGGCCCGGTAGCCGATGTCCATGCCGCCGGAGGCTTCGGCCAGTTCGGCGGCGAACCGCGGGTAGCGGGCGGCGGAGGCCACGTTGAGGCCGAGCAGGGTCTCCTCGCCGTAGTGCAGTTCGGTGACGGCGGCGAGCATGCCGGCCGCGACGCGGGCGGCGCCGCCGCCGGGGTCGGGGTCGGCGAGGGCGGTGCGCAGTCCGCGCTGGGCCGCCCGCCAGGCGGTGACCAGGCCGATGATGCCGCCCCCGATGACGAGGGCGTCGGATCCGTTTCGACCGGATCCGTTCCGAGATGAGTGCATGGGCGTCCAGCCCCTCCCTTCGCCGGCATGACCCGGATCAGGTTCGTACGGTCGGAGGCCGGCCAGCCTCCCTCTCAGCCCGGTGCGCCCGGACTCCCGCGATAGGTACGGTGGCCAGACTAACCCCGGCGCGGGTGGCGGGTAAGGCTGCCTCCCCGCTGTCCCCGCCGCTTCCCCGCTGTCTTCCCGCCGTCTCTCCCCGCCCCCTGTTCCTGACGGGCCGTCAGTTCATTAGGCTGGGCCGGGTGAGCGAGCAGACGCAGCAGACGAAGCCCGGTGTCGTGATCGTCGGCGCCGGAATGGCCGGGGTGCAGACGGCGGTGGCCCTGCGGGAACAGGGTTTCAACGGCCCCGTCACCCTCCTCGGCGCCGAACCCCACCAGCCCTACGACCGGCCCCCGCTGTCCAAGGCGGTGCTGCTCGGCAAGGCCGAGGACTCCGCCTTCGACGTGGCCTTCGACGTCGACTTCGAGGAACTGCGCATCGACCTGCGCCTCGGCACCGAGGTCACCGGCGTACGGGCCGCCGCGCGCGAGCTCGACACCCCGGCCGGCCCCGTCCCGTACGAGGTCCTCGTGCTGGCCACCGGCGCCGAACCGCTGACCCTGCCCGGCGCCGAGGGCGTCCCGGGCGTGCACCTGCTGCGCACCCTCGACGACGCCACCCGGCTGCGCCCCGTCCTCGCCGCGGCCCCCGCCCTGGTGGTCGTCGGGGCGGGCTGGATCGGCGCCGAGTTCGCCACGGCGGCCCGCGAGGCCGGCTGCGCCGTCACGGTGGTCGAGGCGGCGGACCGGGTCCTGGCCGGGGCCCTGCCCGCGGAGGTGGCCGCCCCCATGGCCCGGTGGTACGCCGAGGCCGGAGCCACCCTGATCACCGGCGCCCGGGTGGCCGGGATCGAAGAGGGCCGGGTCGACCTCGCGGACGGCCGGGAACTGGCGGCGGGGGCCGTGGTCGTCGGCATCGGCGCCCGGCCCGCCACGGGCTGGCTCGACGGCACCGGGATCGAGCGCGGCCCCGACGGCTCGATCACCGCCGACGCGTACCTGCGCACCTCCCTGCCCGGGGTGTACGCGGTGGGCGACTGTTCCTCCTTCCCCTCGGCCCGCTACGGCGCCCGGCTGCTGGTCCATCACTGGGACAACGCCCTGCAGGGCCCCCGGGCGGTCGCGGCGAACATCGTCGCCGGGGAGCCCGTCCAGGCCTACGACCCCGTGCCCTACTTCTGGTCCGAGCAGTTCGGCCGCTTCGTCCAGTACGCGGGCCACCACGGCGGCGCCGACACCCTGCTGTGGCGCGGCGACCCGGACGACGCCGCCTGGTCGGTGTGCTGGCTGCGCGGCGGCGCGCTCGTCGCGGTCCTGGCCGTGGGCCGCCCGCGCGACCTGGCGCAGGGCCGCAGGCTGATCGAATCGGCCGTCCCCGTGGACCCGGCGAAGATCGCCGACCCCTCGGTCCCGCTGAAGTCGGCCACGGCCTGACCGGCCGCCGCCCGACCGCCGCCGCCTGCCCGGCCGCCGCCTGCCCGGCCCCGCCGGACGCCCTGCCGAGCCCGGTCCCGGCCTGCCCCGGCCCCCGTCCGGGGCAGCTCGGGTACCGGCTGTCGGTCCGAGATGGCAGGCTTGTGCCTGTGACCGAGATTGACGCAAAGATCGACGCCCTTGTCCCCGCCTGGCTGTACCTCCCCGACATCGCGGAGATGCTCGACATCGAAGTGACCAAGGTTCGCCAGCTGGTCAAGGAAGGTCAGCTGCTCGCCGTGCGCCGCGGCGAGAACCGCTCCCTCCAGGTCCCCGCCGCCTTCATCGACGGGGACAAGATCGTCAAGGGCCTGCCCGGCCTGCTGACCGTGCTCCGCGACGACCGCTTCACCGACGCGGAGATCCTGGAGTGGCTGTTCACCGCCGACGACACCCTGCCCGGCACCCCGGTGCAGGCGCTGAGTGAGAATCGCGGCACGGAGGTGAAGCGACGCGCCCAGGCGCTCGCCCTCTGACCGGCTGATCCACCGGCGTACGGGCCCCGCGCGGGCCCGTACGCCACCACCACGGGGGGTACACCCATGCAGCACCTGTCCGACGCCCGGCTCTACCTGTGCACGGACGCCCGCAAGCGGCAGGGCGACCTCCCCGAATTCCTCGACGCCGCCCTGGCCGGCGGCGTCGACATCGTCCAGCTCCGCGACAAGGGCATGGAAGCCGGCGAGGAACTCGAACACCTGCGGGTCTTCGCCGAGGCCGCCCGCCGCCACGGCAAGCTCCTCGCGGTCAACGACCGCGCCGACGTCGCGCACGCCATCGGCTCCGACGTCCTGCACCTCGGCCAGGGCGACATCCCCGTCCCCGCCGCCCGCGCCATCCTCGGCGAATCGGTCCTGATCGGCCGCTCCTGCCACGCCGAGTCCGAGGTCGACGCCGCCGTCGCCGAACCCGGCGTGGACTACTTCTGCACCGGCCCCTGCTGGCCCACCCCCACCAAGCCCGGCCGCCACGCCCCCGGCCTCGACCTCGTCCGCTACACCGCCTCCCTGCGACAGGACCGCCCCTGGTTCGCCATCGGCGGCATCGACGGCACGAATCTGGACGAGGTGCTGGACGCCGGAGCCACCCGCGTGGTCGTCGTACGGGCCATCACCGAGGCCTCCGATCCGCAGGCCGCGGCCCACGAACTCTCCAAGCGGATCCGCGCCCGCCTGGGGTAGTGTCCAAAAACGTGTCCAATGGATGGACGCCGCTTCGGAGTGCAGAGCCGCGCGTCTAACCTGCCGGTATGGCCCTTGGTACCGCTTCCACCTGGTCGGACCGTGCACACACGGTCCGCGACCTCCTCGCGTCCGGGCGCTCGTACTCCTTCGAGTTCTGGGCCCCCAAGACCGAGAAGGGCGAGCGCAACCTCTGGGACGCCCTGCGCCGGATCGAGGCCGTCTCCCCGAGCTTCGTCTCGGTCACCTACGGAGCCGGCGGCTCCACCCGCGGCGGCACCGTCCGCGCCACCCAGCAGATCGCCGCCGACACCACCCTGACCCCCGTCGCGCACCTCACCGCCGTGGACCACTCCGTCGCCGAGCTGCGCCACGTCATCGGCCAGTTCGCGGACGCCGGCATCCGCAACATGCTCGCGCTGCGCGGCGACCCGCCGGGCGACCCGATGGGTCCGTGGGTCAGGCACCCCGAGGGCGTGGACTACGCCGCCGATCTGGTGCGCCTGGTCAAGGAGTCCGGCGACTTCTGCGTGGGCGTCGCCGCCTTCCCCGAGATGCACCCCCGTTCGGAGGACTGGGACACGGACATCCGGCACTTCGTGGACAAGTGCCGCGCGGGCGCGGACTACGCCATCACCCAGATGTTCTTCGATCCCGAGAATTATCTGCGGCTGCGCGACAGCGCCTCCAAGGCGGGCTGCGAGACCCCGATCATCCCCGAGGTCATGCCTGTTGTGGGCATCAAGCAGCTCGACCGTTTGCCTCAACTCAGCACCGCGGTCTTCCCCGCGGACGTGAAAGAGCGCATGCTCGCCGTCAAGGACGATCCGGCCGCTGTACGCTCCATTGGCATCGAGTTCGCCACGGAGTTCTGCGCGAGGCTGCTGTCCGAGGGTGTCCCGGGTCTGCACTTCATCACGCTGAACAATTCCACGGCGTCCCTCGAGATCTACGAGAACCTGGGCCTGCACCAGCGGGCCTGATCGGCCGTCCCCCGTTCCCGCGCCGGCGGCCGTACCGAGAGGGGCCTTGCATGGGAATGACGGTCCTCTACATCGCGTTCGGCATCGTCGCGTTGTGGCTGCTTGCCGAGGTCCTGATGCAGTACAAGGCCCGGCTGCGCTGGCGCCTGCTCGCCTTCGCCGGGTTCGTCGGCGTCGTGGCGGGGGTGGTGCTGCCCTCCGTCCTCGTGATCGCCGCGGGCGCGACCGCCTTCGCCGTCGGCCAGACCCTGGTGACGCTCTCCTTCCGCAAGGGCTTCGTGGCCGGCTGGGCCCTGCGCCGCGGCGGCGAGCCCGTGCGGCAGGCACAGAGCCGGCGCCGCCGGGGCGGCAGTGCGCCGCGCCCGGAGCCCGCGCTGGAGGTCAGCGGGCTGGAGTACGACGCCCAGGGCCCGGACGACGGCCACCCGCGGGGCCACGACGCCGAGGACGACCAGGTGTTCACCCCGCAGCCGGTCCCCGAGGACACGGGCTCGTACGGGATACAGAGTTTCGCCCCCCGGCAGCCCGACGCCACCGCCGCCTTCGCCTCGCCGTTCACCACCGCCGAGCAGGACGCCCACCAGTACGCGGCCTCCTACGACCCCCAGCAGGGTCAGGGCGGTTACGACTACACCGGCTACCCGACGGGCGAACAGCAGGTCTACGCCGCGTACTCGGACCCGTACATCGGCACGGGCGGCGCGGTCGGCCCGCCCGCCCCCGACAACTACCCCGACTACACGGCCTACACGGCGTACCCGTCCTACGCCGACCCCGGGCAGCAGTACTCCACGGACACCCCGCCCGGCGGGGTCTGGGTGCCGCAGCAGCGCGGCACCGACAACCCGGCGGGGTACCCGGAGCAGGACCAGCAGCAGCCGCCGCAGGGGTACCCGTACCAGGGCAACGGCAACGGCGAGTACGAGCAGTACCGCTACTGACGCGCCGCTCCGGGGCTCACCCGCTCACTGCGAGCCCCGGAAACCGGCCCCCTCCACGATCAGCCCGGCCACCAGGGCCCCGGTCATCCCGGCGTGCGCGAGCCCGCCGCCGGGGTGCGCCCAGCCGCCCGCGAGGTACAGCCCGGGCAGGGCCGTCGCGTTGGCGGGGTACAGCAGCCGCCCGCCGTTCCCGGCGAGCGCGGGCGGGGGCACCGAACCGCCGAGCGCGCCCGTCGCCGCCTCCACGTCCGCCGGGGTGCGCACCTCCAGCCACAGGAGCCTCTCCCGCAGCCGCGGGACGGCCCGCGCGGCGAGGTCCAGCAGCTCCTCCGGGTCCGGCACCGGAGCCCCGCCCGCGGGGCCGCACACGGCGGTCACGGTGACCGCCTCGTGGTCCGCGTCGGGCCGGGTGGCCGGGTCGTCCGGGCGCAGGACGGTGACGTCCAGTCCGGGGGAGTGCACCAGGGTGCGGTGCACGGTGTCGGCCGGCCGGGCCCCGCGCAGGGCCAGCAGCAGGGTCAGCCGTCCGGGCACCCCGTCGCCGCGGGCCGGTGCCCCGCCGTGCGGCCAGGACACCGACTTGGCCGGGAGCCGCCTCGGGTCCATCCCGCAGACGACGGAGTCCGCCGCCGCCTCGGTGCCGTCGCCCAGCAGCACTCCGGCCGCCTTGCCGCCCCGCGCCAGGACCTCCCGTACGGGCGTGGCGAAGGCGAAGGTGACCTTCCGTTCCAGGCAGCGCTCGTACAGGGCGGTGGCCAGCTCCCGCATGCCGCCGCGGACGTACCAGCTGCCGAAGGTCTGTTCCATGTACGGCAGCGCCGCCGCCGAGGCGGGCGCGGCGTCCGGGTCGAGCCCGTACGCCCGTACCCGCCCGCACAGCAGCTCCCCGAGCCGGCCGCCGCCCAGCTCGCGCGCGGCGACCTCGGCCAGCGAGGGCGTGCGGCGGCGCAGCAGGCCGCTCCCGCGGACCGCCGGGTAGGGGTCGCGGCCCAGGACCTGCCAGTCGGGGCGCAGGGGCTCCTCCAGCAGGGGGCGGCGGGTGGCGTCCCAGGTGTCCCGGGCGCGCCCCAGGACGGCGTTCCAGCGCTCGCCCGCACCCTTGCCGAAGGCCTCGTCGAGGGCGGCCGCGACCCCGCCGCGCGAGGCGCCCGGCAGGGTGACGGAGGTGTCGCCGATGACGTGGCGCAGGGCCGGGTCCAGCTGGACCATGTCGACCAGGTCTTCCAGGGGGCGCTTGCCGGTCTTCACGAAGAGGTCGCGGTAGACGGCGGGCAGGTGCAGCAGCCCGGGGCCGGTGTCGAAGGCGAAGCCGTCGCGTGTGTGGCGGCCGACCGCTCCGCCGTAGGTGGTACCCCGCTCGTACACCGTCACCTGGTGTCCCGCGACCGCCAGCCGGGCCGCCGTCGCCATCGCGCCCATGCCGGCGCCGATCACCGCAATTCTCGCCATGCGGCTGAGCCTATCGAGCGAGGTCAGGGCCTCAGCCCGGTGGTGCCCCGGTGGCCTCGCGGACCTCGGCGGCCAGCCGTCGCTCCTCGCGGCGCTGGGCACGACGGCGCAGGAAGCGGCGGATCCGGCTCCACAGGTAGACGACTATGGCCAGGCCGGCGGCCAGCAGGACGGCCGCGATGATCGCGGCGGCCTGCGGGTTGAACATGGCGAAGGTGATGATGCCGGCCACGCCGAGGTCCTCGGCGGTGCTGACGGCGATGTTGCTGAAGGGCTCCGGCGAGGTGTTGATCGCCATCCGGGTGCCGGCCTTGACGAAATGGCTGGCCAGGGCGGTGGTACCGCCGACCGCGCCCGCCGCCAGGTCGGGGATCGAGCCGCTCTGCCCGGCCAGCAGGGCACCCACCACGCCGCCCGCGACCGGCCGGATCACGGTGTGGACGGAGTCCCAGAGGGAGTCCACGTACGGGATCTTGTCGGCCACCGCCTCGCAGAGGAAGAGCACGCCCGCGACGACGAGCACGTCGGTGCGCTGGAGCGAGGCCGGGACCTCGTCGGTCAGGCCGGTGGCGCCGAAGATGCCGAGCAGGAGGACCACGGCGTACGCGTTGATCCCGCTGGCCCAGCCGCTGGTGAAGACCAGGGGGAGCACACTCACCCGCACATCATGCCGCAGGAGGGATCGTCCGCCGGGTGTTAACGGTGACGGGACGCCAAACGGTGAGGGGACGGCCGCACGATGGCGGCCGTCCCCTCACCGACGGAGTGTGTACGGGGGGCTACTGCCCCTGTTCGTCACGGCGGCGCTGCCACCGTTCCTCGATGCGGGTCATCATCGACCGACGTTGCCGGTTCTGGCCGCCACGGGCCGAACCGCCTGCACTTCCGGAGACGGGCTGCTCGCCGGGCTTGGGTGCCTTGCGCCAACCGGTGACGACGAGGACCGTACAGGCCAGCATGACGAGGAATCCCACCACGCTGATCCAGAGCACTTCCTGCCAGATCACACCGGTCATGAGGAGCGCGATACCCACCACAATGCCTGCGACTGCCTGGTAGACCCGTCGCCGGGTGTACGTGCGCAGTCCACTGCCCTCAAGCGCTGTCGCGAACTTGGGGTCTTCGGCGTACAGCGCTCGCTCCATCTGCTCGAGCATTCGCTGCTCGTGCTCCGAGAGCGGCACGGGAGTCCTCCTCATCCGTCGGTCGCGGGGGGTAGCGACCAGGGGTCCCCTTCAGGATAGGCGGGGAATCGCCCCCGTGATACCCGCCCTCTACGCCACATTCTGCGATCCGCTGAGCCAAGCCGAACCAAGAAACCATGGAGCATTACGTGAAACGTACCGTCGCCAGCGCGGTCACTGAGGCGCTTATTCCCCAATGAGCTCTCCGGCATGCCGACCGGTGTCTTCGATCATACGTGGCGGAGCGCCGGTTCGGAGGGGGTCCGGCCGAGCCCGTTCGGACAAGGGCGCAGATCAGGCGGGCTTCTCGCCCAGGACGTGCAGCTGCGTGGCGACCGCGTGGAAGGCGGGCAGCTCGGCGGCGGCCTCCTCCAGACGCAGCAGCGCCTCCACCGCTCCCGGCTCGGTGTCGACCAGGACGCCGGGCACCAGGTCGGCGAAGATCCGTACGCCGTGGACCGCGCCGACCTCCAGGCCGGCCCCGCCGACCAGCTCGCTCAGCTGCTCGGCGGTGAAGCGGCGCGGCACCGGGTCGCCGGAGCCCCAGCGCCCGGCCGGGTCGGTGAGCGCGGTGCGGGCCTCGGTGAAGTGGCCGGCCAGGGCCCGGGCGAGGACCGCCCCGCCGAGCCCGGCGCCGAGGAGGCTGAGGACGCCGCCGGGCCGCAGGGCGGCGACCGCGTTGGCCACGCCCTCGGCCGGGTCGTCCACGTACTCCAGCACGCCGTGGCAGAGCACCACGTCGTACGCGTCCCGCTCGACCACGTCCAGCAGGCCCTGGGCGTCGCCCTGGACCCCGCGCACCAGGTCGGCCACGCCGGCCTCGGAGACCCGGCGCTCCAGCCCGAACAGCGCGTTCGGGCTGGGGTCGACCACGGTCACCCGGTGGCCGAGGCGGGCCACCGGCACGGCGAACTTGCCGGTGCCGCCGCCGGTGTCGAGCACGTCCAGGACGTCCCGCCCGGTCGCCTTCGCCCGGCGGTCGAGTGCCTCCCTGAGGACCTCCCACACCACGGCGGTGCGGAGGGAGGCACGGGGGCGGGAAGTGTCCGACACGGCTGATGACTCCTCGGCGCGTAAGGGTGGGGGAGCGGTGCGTGCCCCACCCTATTGCCTCGGCCGACCGGGCAGGTCATCCCGCGTGGGGACGCTCCGGCCGCGGCTGCGGGAGGGGCTGCGCCAGGGGCTGGAGCGCGAGCATCCGCTCCACCAGGCGCAGGAACATCCCCACCTCCCGTACGAGGTCGTCCGCGTCCCGGCAGCTCGCCGCGTCCGGTATCCCCGCCTCGGCCCGGGCCCGGCGGGCCGCGCCCGAGGCGAACAGCGCGCTCCACTCGGTCAGTTCCGGAGCCATCTCCGGCAGGACCTCCCACGCACTGCGTATCCGGGGCCGCCGCCTGGGGTGCGCCGGCTCCGGCCGGGCGCGGGCCGCGAGCACGGCCGCGGCGGCGCGCAGGGCGGCCAGGTGTGCCGTGGCGTACCGCTCGTTGGGCCGGGGCAGCGCGGCCGCCTCGGCCAGGCCGCTGCGGGCCTTGGCGAGCAGGTCCAGGGCGGCCGGGGGAGCGGCCGCCCTGCGCGGGACGGGGTGGACAGGGGACGGGGACGGTGTGGCCATGACGAACCTCCTGTCGTTGCGTGGTGCTCGGCGGTGGTGCGGGTGAGCGCGTTCGTGGATCCATCGTGACGGCCCCCACTGACAATCGCGCTGACCTGCGATTTCGCCCCCAATGCCCCCCTCGGGTGCGGATTTTGGTCCCGAACCTGCTAGTTTTTGAACTGACTGGTCAGTTCAAAAGAGGTTCAAATGAAG
Organism: Streptomyces sp. NPDC059564; assembly: GCF_042735575.1. Classification (NCBI taxonomy): domain Bacteria; kingdom Bacillati; phylum Actinomycetota; class Actinomycetes; order Kitasatosporales; family Streptomycetaceae; genus Streptomyces; species Streptomyces sp. NPDC059564. The sequence goes on from NZ_JBHWBP010000170.1 coordinate 11,537, forward strand.
GGGGACGGCGTGGACAGCCCGCACGGCGCGGCCGTCAAGGCCGAGGGCTTCGGACTCAAGGGCCCGCGCGGCTGGGCCTTCCGGGGCGTGGCCATCGACGCGGCGCCCGGATCGCTCATCGCGCTCGAAGGCCCCTCCGGCAGCGGCCGGACCTGTCTGCTCCTCGCCCTCACCGGGCGGATGAAGGCCACCGAGGGCCACGCCGAGATCGGCCGCCACCGGCTGCCGAAGAAGATGGCCGCGGTCCGCCGGATCACCGCCCTCGGCCCGGTCCCCGGGGTCAACGACCTCGACCAGGCCCTCACCGTCGCCGAGCAGTTGCGCGAGGGAGTCCTGCTCCAGCGCCGCTACGACGGCCCCGTGCGCGCCCTGCTGCGCCCGCGCGGCGAGCGCCGCACCTCCGCCTCGGCCCGCGTCGAGGCCGCCCTGGCCGCCGTCGGACTGGACCCGGCCACCCTGCCCAAGGGGCCGCGGACCTCCGTGCGCGACCTGGAGCGGCTGGAGAGCGTACGGCTCTCCCTCGCCCTGGCCCTGCTCGGCAGCCCCCGGCTGGTGGCCCTGGACGACGTCGACCTCAAGCTCTCGGACGCCGAACGCGCCGAGGCCTGGGCGCTGCTGCGCTCGATCGCCGACCGGGGGATCACCGTCCTCGCGGTGTGCAGCGAGGCCCCGGAGGGCGTGACGGTGCTCCGCACGGGCAAGGACGACGCCGGCAAGGACGACGCCGGCAAGGACGACGCCGGCAACGGCGACGCGGACCGCGCAGGCGAAGCCCCCACCGGCACCACCCGCACCACCCGCACCACCAACGACGACAACGAAGACCCGAAGGGGGCGGACGATGCGCTCGCCGAAACTGGCCGCGCTTGAGCTGAAGCGGTTCGGGCGGGGGAAGCTCCCCCGGGCCGCCCTCGTCGCGCTGCTCCTCCTGCCACTGCTCTACGGAGCCCTGTACCTCTGGTCGTTCTGGGACCCGTACAGCCGCCTCGACAAGGTGCCCGTCGCGCTCGTCAACGCCGACAGCGGCACCTCCGTGGACGGCAAGCGCCTCGACGCCGGCGGCGAGATCACCAAGAAGCTGCACGCCAGCAAGACCTTCGACTGGCACGAGGTCAGCGCCGCCGACGCGGCCAAGGGCCTGGAGGACGGGAAGTACTACCTCTCCCTCACCATGCCCGCCGACTTCAGCGCGAAGATCGCCTCCAGCGGCGGCGCCGACCCGGCCACCAGCGCCCTCCAGGTCCGCACGAACGACGCCAACAACTACATCGTCGGCTCGATCTCGCGCACCGTATTCGCCGAGGTGCGCTCGGCGGCGTCCGCCAACGCCTCCCGCGGCTTCCTCGACAAGATCTTCGTCTCCTTCTCCGACCTGCACGACAAGACCGCCGAGGCCGCCGACGGCGCCGACAAGCTCAAGGACGGCGCGGGCAAGGCCCAGCAGGGCGCGAAGGACCTCGCCGACGGCCTGGACACGGCCAAGGAGAAGAACGGTGAGCTCACCGCCGGGCTGAAGAAGCTCGACTCGGCCGCGGGCCAGCTGGAGACCGGTACCAAGGACATCGCCGCCGGCACCCAGACCCTCGCCGACAAGGTCAACGGCGCTGCCGACAAGGCCCGTCCCTTCGTCGCGGACCCCAAGAACCTCGCCGACACCGCCAAGCTGGTCGCCGACACCGCGCAGGTGACGAACAAGCACCTCGACAAGTTCGCCGAGAAGGCCCCGGCGGCCGCCTCGATCACCAAGCTGGTCGCCTCCCTCGCCGAAGGCAACTACACCCAGTACTGCACCGTCCCCAACCCCCAGCTGCCCGCGGGCTTCTGCGAGCGGCAGAAGAAGATCAAGGACGACGCGGCCCAGGCCGCCCTGCTCACCGGCGACGTCAACACCCTCGTGGGCAACAGCAACGGCGACATCACCAAGCTCCGCACCCAGCTGAGCGACCTGGAGACCAAGGCCCGCGAGCTCGTCGTCAAGGCCCCCGGCCTCTCCTCGGACCTCGACGCGGCCGTAGCCAAGGTCAACGCCCTCAACACCGGCGCCCACAAGGTCGCCGACGGCATGGTCCAGCTGCACTCCGGCATCGGCACCGCCGCGGGCGGCTCCGGAGCCCTCGGCGAGGGCGTCGGCAAGCTCGGCGACGGCGCGCACAGCCTCGACGGCGGCATGTTCAAGCTGGTCGACGGCACCGGCGAACTCGCGGGCGGCCTCCACGACGGCGTCGGCAAGATCCCCGACTACGACCAGCAGCAGCGCGACGCCCGCACCCAGGTCATGGCCGACCCGGTGAAGCTCGCCAACCAGTCCCTGCACAAGGCGCCCAACTACGGCACCGGCTTCGCCCCGTACTTCATCCCGCTCTCCCTCTGGGTCGGCGCGATGGTCGCGTACATGCTGATCGCCCCGATGAACAGGCGAGCCCTGGCCGCGGGCGCCTCGCCCTGGCGGATCGCGCTGGCCGGCTGGCTGCCGGTGGCCGGGCTCGGCGCCGCGCAGGTGGGCGCGCTGATGTCCGTACTCCACTGGGGCCTGGGCCTGGAGATGGCCCGGCCCGCGCTCACCATCGGCTTCCTGTTCCTGGTCACCGGCTGCTTCGCGGCCATGGTCCAGTGGCTCAACGCCAAGTTCGGCGCGGCCGGCCGGATCCTGGTGCTGGCCGTCCTGATGCTCCAGCTGACCTCGGCCGGCGGCACCTACCCCGTGCAGACCAGCCCGGGCTTCTTCAACGCCATCCACCCGTACCTGCCGATGTCGTACATCGTCGAGAGCCTGCGCCGCCTCATCACCGGCGGCGACCTCACCCCGGTGTGGCAGGGCTGCGGGGTCCTGGTGGCCTTCACGGTGGGCGCCCTGGCCCTCACCGCGCTCGCCGCGCGCGGCAAGCAGGTGTGGACGATGGACCGGCTGCACCCCGAACTGAGCCTGTGAGGGGTTGTTGACCTGTGAGAATCAGCGCCATGGAAAGCAGCAGCACCGGTACGGGCACCGGCGGCGCACGCCGCCAGGCCACCCGGCAGAAGCTCTACGAAGCCGCCGTCACCCTCATCGCCGAGCAGGGCTTCTCAGCGACCACGGTCGATGAGATCGCCGAGCGGGCGGGCGTCGCCAAGGGCACCGTCTACTACAACTTCGCCAGCAAGACCGATCTCTTCGAGGAGCTGCTGCGGCACGGGGTCGGTCTGCTGACCGCCTCGCTGCGGGCGGCGGCGCAGGAGACCGAGGAGCGCGGCGGAACCCGGGTCGAGGCGCTCGACGCCATGATCCGGGCGGGACTGGTCTTCATCGACCGCTACCCGGCCTTCACCCAGCTCTACGTCGCCGAGCTGTGGCGCACCAACCGGGCCTGGCAGTCCACCCTGATGGTGGTCCGGCAGGAGGCGGTGGCGGTGGTCGAGACGGTGCTGCGGGAGGGCGTCGAGCGAGGGGAGCTCAGCGCCGAGATCGACGTGCCGCTGACGGCGGCCGCGATGGTCGGGATGGTGTTGGTGGCGGCGCTGGACTGGCAGGCGTTCCAGAGCGAGCGGTCGCTGGACGACGTGCACTCCGCGTTGTCGCTGCTGCTGCGGGGACGGGTCAGCGGGAGCCGTTGACCCCCCGGTCGGCGGTGCCCTCCGGGGGTGGGGGCGGCGTAGAACTGAGTATCCGTACCTAGGCGCACAGATGAGTACGCGTACGGATGGCTCCCGCCCGCGCGAACAGCAGACTGGGAGCATCGGGCTGGGCACACGGCCCGCACCGCGGTCACGGGGCCGCGGAGCGGACCGGGCCCGGGGGGACCCGGAATCGCGAAACGCCGGTGTGGTCGGGCTCGGGGGGAACGCGCCCAACCACACC
>NZ_JBHWBP010000171.1:0-15327 GCF_042735575.1 Streptomyces sp. NPDC059564
GGGTTCCGCGGCCGGGGCCGACGACGTACGGACGGACGGGGCGGGGTCAGGCCGCGAGGCCGAGGGCCGCCATCCGCTTGGTGTGGGCCTTGGTGATGCGGGTGAACATCTCGCCGACGGCCGCGAGGTCGAAGCCCGCCGCCATCCCGTCGACGCCGCCGACCAGCATGGTGGAGAGCGCGTCGCGCTCGGCGACCACGCGCTGGGCCTGCGAGAGGGCCTCGCCCATCAGCCGGCGGGCCCACAGCGCGAGCCGGCCGCCGCAGCGCGGGTCGGCCTCGATCGCGGCGCGCACCTTCTCGACGGCGAAGCCGCCGTGGCCGGTGTCGTCGAGGACGCCGACGACCAGGGCGCGGGTGTCGGTGTCGAGGTGGGTGGCGACCTCGCGGTAGAAGTCGCTGGCGATCGAGTCGCCGACGTAGGCCTTGACCAGGCCCTCCAGCCAGTCGGAGGGGGCGGTCTGGCGGTGGAAGTCGTCCACGCCCTTGGCGAAGGGCTCCATCGCCGCGGTCGGCTCGGCGTCGATCGCCGCGAGCCGGTCGCGCAGCCGCTCGAAGTGGTGGAACTCTGCGGAGGCCATCTTCGCGAGCTCGGCCTTGTCGCCCAGGGTGGGCGCGAGCTTGGCGTCCTCGGCGAGGCGCTCGAAGGCCGCGAGCTCCCCGTACGCCAGCGCGCCGAGCAGGTCCACGACGGCGGCCCGGTACTGGGGCGAGGCCGAGGCGGTCGCCCAGTCCTGGGCGGCGATGCCCTGCGCCTCGGCGGGCGCGCTGTCGTCGGAGGGAGATGCGTTTTCTACGGTCGACATGCTCCGCACAATAGCCCGCCGAAAGGCGACACGAACCACCTGCTCAGGCCACGTAAACGCGCCTACCCGGTGAATTCACCCGACACAGCTGCGCGATTCCGGGGTACAGTGGTAATGCGCCTGCCGAATACTCGGCGGGCCATCCGAATGAGGATGCCCGGTCGGTGGCCCGATCGGCTCCACCCGACCGCCCTCGGTGCGGTGTGTACGTCCATGCGTACCGCCTCCGCACGAGGGGCCCCCTCAGCGGCAGAAGCGCTTGAGCGAAGGCTAGTGGTCCCGCGCAGCTTTGTACGTACGTCGTAGTACTGCAAGCCCGGCACGGTACGACCCCCCTCGCCGCCTCGCGCCGCGTCTCACAGAAGAGGCAGCACCCTGACTACGTTCCGAGACCTCGGGATCTTTCCCGAGACGGCCGAGGCGCTTGAAGCCGTCGGCATCGTGTCCCCCTTCCCGATCCAGGAGATGACCCTCCCCGTCGCCCTTTCCGGCACGGACGTCATCGGCCAGGCCAAGACCGGCACCGGCAAGACGCTGGGCTTCGGCCTCCCCCTGCTGGAGCGGGTCGTCGTCCCCGCGGACGTCGAGGCGGGCCGCTCGAAGCCCGAGCAGCTCACCGACGCCCCGCAGGCCCTCGTGGTGGTTCCCACCCGCGAGCTGTGCACCCAGGTCACCAACGACCTTCTGACCGCGGGCAAGGTCCGCAACGTACGCGTCCTCGCCATATACGGCGGCCGCGCGTACGAGCCCCAGGTCGAGGCGCTCAAGAAGGGCGTCGACGTGATCGTCGGCACCCCGGGCCGCCTCCTGGACCTGGCCGGGCAGAAGAAGCTCGACCTTTCCCGCGTCAAGGCCCTCGTCCTCGACGAGGCCGACGAGATGCTCGACCTGGGCTTCCTGCCCGACGTCGAGAAGATCATGGCGTACCTGCCCGCGAAGCGTCAGACGATGCTGTTCTCGGCCACCATGCCGGGCGCCGTCATCGGGCTCGCCCGCCGGTACATGACGCAGCCGACGCACATCCGCGCCGTCTCCGAGGACGGCGAGGGCGCGACCGTCGCCAACATCAAGCAGCACGTCTTCCGTGCGCACAACATGGACAAGCCGGAGCTCGTCTCCCGCATCCTGCAGGCCGACGGCCGTGGCCTCGCCATGATCTTCTGCCGCACCAAGCGCACGGCGGCCGACATCGCCGAGCAGCTGGAGAAGCGCGGCTTCGCCTCCGGCGCCGTCCACGGCGACCTGGGCCAGGGCGCGCGCGAGCAGGCCCTGCGCGCGTTCCGCAACGGCAAGGTCGACGTGCTGGTGTGCACCGACGTCGCCGCGCGCGGCATCGACGTCGAGGGCGTGACCCACGTCATCAACTACCAGACGCCGGAAGACGAGAAGACCTTCCTGCACCGCGTGGGCCGTACCGGCCGCGCGGGCAACAAGGGCATCGCCGTCACCCTGGTCGACTGGGACGACATCCCGCGCTGGCAGCTCATCAACAAGGCGCTGGAGCTCGACTTCCACGAGCCCGAGGAGACGTACTCCACGTCCCCGCACCTGTACGAGCAGCTGAACATCCCGGCCGGCACCAAGGGCATCCTGCCGCGCGCCGAGCGCACGCGGGCCGGCCTGAAGGCCGAGAACCTCGAGGACCTGGGCGAGACCGGCGGCCGTGGCGGCCGTGGCGGCCGCGCCCGCGGTCCGGCCGCCGCCCCCGTGGTGACGGAGGAGCGTCCCGCGCGCACCCGTACGCCGCGTCAGCGCCGCCGTACCCGCGGCGGGTCGGAGACGGGCGAGGCCGTGGCCGACGCTCCGGTGGCTCCGGCCGCCGAGGCGCCCGCCGCCGTGGCCGCTCCGGCCGCTGCCGAGGAGGCGCGTCGTCCGCGCCGCCGTCGCACCCGCGTGGCCGCCGGTTCCGCCGCTGCCGTGGTGGCCGAGGCCGCCGTGGTCGAGGCCCCTGTGGTCGAGGCCCCCGTGACTCCGGTCGTCGTCGAGGTCCCGGCTCCGGCCGTGTCCGAGGAGACCCCGGTCAAGGCCCGCCGTACGCGTGCCCCCCGCAAGGCCGTCCAGGCCGCGCCGGTCGCCGTGGCGGCCGTCGTGGTGGAGGAGGCGCCCGTCAAGGTGCGTCGCCCCCGCAAGATCGCGGCGCCCGCCGTCGACGAGCCGGACTTCCAGATGGCCCCGCTGGTGGAGCCGGTCAACGCCCGGCGCACCCGCGCCCCCCGCAAGGCCGCCCCGGCCGCCGCCGTCGCGGTGGCCGAGGAGGCGCCCGCCAAGCCGAAGCGCACCCGGACCCGCAAGGTCGCCGAGGCCGCGCCCGCCGAGGCCGTCGCCGCTGCCGAGGAGGCTCCGGTCAAGCCGAAGCGCACCCGGACCCGCAAGGCCGCGGAGGCCGCGCCGGAGGCGTAGGACCCACGTCCGGGAGAACGGCCCCGGTCCCCTTTCGAGGGGGCCGGGGCCGTTCTCGTACCCGGGCCTACGGGCCGGTAGCCTCGGGGCCATGAGCAAGCCTCCGCGCCTGACCCTGCCGCCCGCCGCCCGCGCGTACCGCCTGACGACCGCCCGCGGCGAGTTCGCCGTGCACGAGGCCGGCGAGCCCGTGCGCGGCACCGCCCTGCTGGTTCCCGGGTTCACCGGCAGCAAGGAGGACTTCGTCGGCCTGCTGGAGCCGCTCGCCGCGGCCGGCTACCGGGTGGTCGCCGTCGACGGGCGCGGCCAGTACCAGAGCCCCGGACCGCGCGAGGAGTCCGCGTACGGGCTGGAGGAGCTGGGGCACGACGTCCTGGCGCAGGCCGCGGCGGTCGGCGGGGGCCCGCTGCACCTGGTCGGCCACTCCCTGGGTGGTCTCGTCGCGCGCGCGGCCGTGCTGCGCGACGCCTCCCCCTTCGCCTCCCTCACCCTGATGAGCAGCGGACCGGGCGCGATCTCCGAGGAGCAGCGGGCCCGTACGAAGCTGCTCGTCGCGGCCCTGGAGGCCATGCGCGAGGACATGCCCGCCATCTGGGAGGCGATGCGGGCGCAGGACCCGGCCGACGCGGTCCCCGATGCCCCGGAGCTGGCGGAGTTCCTGCGCGAGCGCTGGCTGGGCACCGTACCGGAGCAGCTGATCGCCACCGGGCGGGTGCTGATCTCGGAGCCGGACCGGGTGGCGGAGCTGGCGGCGGTGCCGCTGCCCAAGCTGGTGCTGTCGGGCGTGGTCGACTACGCGTGGCCGGTGCCGTTGATGGACGACATGGCCGCCCGGCTGGGTGCTTCCCGGGTGGTGGTCGAGGGGGCCGAGCACTCCCCCAACGCGGAGAACCCGCAGGTCACAGCCGTTGCTCTAGCGTCTTTCTGGGGATCTTCGAGCGTCGGTCGTTAGCTTATGAAAAAATTTCCTTAGCGTAGGGAATGTTTCATGCGCTCCCCCCGTTGAACCCTGTGCAAGGAGAAAACCGACGAAGGGAGAAGCCACATGCGCTTCGAGATTCTGCGCCTGAACGACGTCGACGGGTCCGCCGTGGACAGCACCGTCGTGGACGCGGCCTCCGTCAACCGGATCGTGCAGCAGGCCGCCGCGGTGGGCCAGCGCATCCTCATCCGACCGGCCGAGACGGCGTCCTCCTGATGCTTTCGCAGAACGCCCCCGCACCGATGGTGCGGGGGCGTTCGCATGCGCGGAGCCGGAAGGCGGGCGGGCTCAGGCGCCGTGGACGACCTGGAGCACGCCGTTGATGATCTGCTGGACGGCGATGGCCGACAGCATCATGCCGGCGAGGCGGGTGACCAGGACGACGCCGCCGTCCTTGATGATCCTGATGATGACGAGCGAGTAGCGCATGGTCAGCCACAGCACCACGTGCATGGCGATGATCGCGCACCACACGGAGACCTGGCCGGAGAGTCCGTCCGCCTTCTGCACGGCCAGGATCACCGAGACGATCGCACCGGGACCGGCCAGCAGCGGCATGCCCAGCGGGACGAGCGCGACGTTCACGTCCTTGGTCTGCTTGGGCTCGTCCGTCTTGCCGGTGAGCAGGTCGAGCGCGATGAGCAGGAGCAGCAGACCGCCCGCGATCATCAGCGCGGGGACGGAGACGTGCAGGTAGTCCAGGATCTGCTGGCCGCAGATGCCGAAGACGGCGATGACGCCGAAGGCCACGCAGACGGCCTGCCAGGCCATGCGGCGCTGGACCTTGGCGGGGCGGCCCGAGGTCAGGGCGAGGAAGATCGGCGTGATCCCCGGGGGGTCCATAATCACAAAAAGCGTGAGAAAGAGGGATCCGAAGACGGCGAAGTCAAACACAGTGATGCCTTGCAGGTGAGGGGTGTCGCGAAAAAGGGGGGAAGGTGTGGAGCGGCGCCCTAGGCGCGGACGTCTCCACCGGCGCCGGGGACGGGAAACGCCCCCGTGGCGCGGCGCGTGATCTCGCCGTAGATCTCGGGGTCGGTCGTGTACTCCCCGAGGCGGCAGGTCTTGCGGCTGCCGTGGTAGTCGCTGGAACCGGTCGTCAGCAGGCCGAGGTCCGCGGCCAGGCCGCGCAGCCGGGCGCGGGTGGCGGTGTCGTGGTCCATGTGGTCCACCTCGATGCCGTCGAGACCGGCCGCCGCGAGGGCGGCTATGGCGCTCTCGGGCACGCATGCGCCGCGCTTGACGGCGGCGGGGTGCGCGAAGACGGTGACCCCGCCGGCCGCCTTGACCAGGCGGATGGCGTCGAAGGGGTCGAGCTCGTGCTTCTCGGCGTACGCGCGGCCGCCGTCGGCGAGCCAGTCCGCGGTGAACGCGTCGGACACGGTCGGTACGACGCCCAGCTCGACCATGGCGGTGGCGATGTGCGGGCGCCCCACGGAGCCCGCCCCGGCGATCCGCGCCACCTGCTCCCAGGTGACGTCCACGCCGAGGGCGCGGAGCTTGCCGACCATGGCCTGGGCGCGGGGGGTGCGGTCGTCGCGTACGAGCTCCCGCTCGCGGGAGAGTTCGGGCTCCTGCGGGTCGAAGAGGTACGCGAGCATGTGCAGCCCGACCCCGTCGAGACGGCAGGACAGCTCGGCGCCGGTCACCAGCGTGAGGCCGGGCGGCACGGCGGCGAGGGCCTCGGCGTACCCCCCGACGGTGTCGTGGTCGGTCAGCGCGACCACGTCCAGCCCGGCGGCGGCGGCGTTGCGCACCAGCTCGGCGGGCGTGTCGGTGCCGTCGGAAGCCGTGGAGTGGGTGTGCAGATCGATGCGCACAGCCGAGCTCCAGGTTTTCGAACGGACGAGGGGACACTCCAGGATACCCGCGCCCCAGCGCCACCCCCGTACCGCCCGGCAGGCCGACGGACGGAGTCCGGCGCAGCGGCGCGAAGCCGGGGAGGCCGCCCGCGGCCGAGCCGCGCGAGCGGCGCGTTCAGGAGAGGATGCGGGGAGTGAGCGCGCCGCAGGGGAGGAGCTCCACCTCCGCGCCCGCGTCGCGCAGGTCGGTGAGGACGAGTTCGTCGTACATGAGGAGTCCGGACTGCTCCGGCCAGACGATGGCCCACAGCCACAGCCCCCGCGCCTCGCCCGCGAAGACGGCCCGGTCGTCCGGCGCCCCGCTCACGTGCCACAGCGGCGTCGGCCGCCCCGCCGCGACGACCTTGGCGTGCGGCGGGGACGAGACGTCGATGTAGGACCCCGGGTCGGGGGCGTCGATGCCGGCGAAGCGGGAGCCCAGCCCCACGCCGAGTTCCTCCGCGACCAGCAGCAGCTCGCCGATGCCGCCCAGTGGCCCCGGCCCGGAGCAGGCGACGGCGGTGGCCCGGCCCCCGTTGCGGTCGTCACCGGCGGACGCGACCCCGGTGAACAGCCACCCCACCGGCAGTGGCCACGGCATCCACACGGGCACCTGGGCCCGGTTCACCACCACGCTCAGGCCCTCGACGCTGGGCGGGATGACAGGCTGCAGCGGATGGACGGCGCCGTGCACCGCGCACTGCCAGGAGTCGGCGAAAAGACCGGGCGCTCGGACCCGGCCACCACACTTCGGGCAACTCGGTTCGCCCCTCATAGGAAGCACGCTCCTCCCCGCCCGGCGCCCCGTCAAGGCACGATCACCCGTCCGGATGCCATCCGTACCCGCGGGCGCGCCGCTCAGTCCAGTGCGACGGCCGTACGCAGAGGGTCCCGCAGATCGGTGCCGCGCGCGAGCCAGCGTTCCTGGAGGGCCGCCGCGCCGTGCACCCGCTTCCAGGCGGCCTCGTTCGCCGTCATGGGAAGGAGGGGGAGGAAGCGGACCGGCTCCATCGGCTCGTCCAGTTCCAGGTCTTCGACGAGTCCGCCCGGCTCGGCGACGAGGACCGAGCTGAACGGCGCCCCCTCCCACAGCGGTTCGCCCACGTCCAGGGAGGCGCCGGGGGCCACGATCAGCCCCTCCACCATCGGCGAGGCCGCGAGCACCGCCAGCGGCCGCAGCAGCTTGTCGGTGGGCGCGAGGCCCGCCCGTACGGTGAGCACGAGCTCGGCGCGCGGGCCGCGCACCGGGTCGGCGACCACGGCGGTGGGGTCGGTCATCGGGTGTGCGGACATCCCGAGGGTCGCGTACCGGACGAGGTCGCCCTCGGCGAAACGGAGTACCTCGATGCGGTCGGTGCCCAGAAAGGTGACGGCGGCACGGGCGTCGGGTTCACCGAACGCGCCGCGCAGCCGGGCCTCTACGAGGGCCAGAATTTCTGCCATGAAGTGAGCATAGAACTCGTATCAGCCGGGTAAAGGGCGGGTCTTGACCATCCGTCGGCTGATAGTGTTGACAGCTGGTCGGGGCGACACGCAGCGGGGGTCCCTCCCAGCGGTAGCTGGGGGAGTTGCTTCAGTGCTCCGGCGACAGGACGTCCTCCACGGGGGACCGGCCGGAGGAGGTGGGGCTGCGATGGATCGAAGTCGATCGTGCAGTACCGATCGCTCTTCGGCTTCTGTGCAGGGCGTCCCGCGCCCCCTTTGATCTTCCGATCAGCAGAAGAGCGACGGCAGAACTTCGTCCTCCGTCCTTTTTCCTTCCGCCTGCCCGGGCCTGCCCGCCCGCGCTCCCGGAGGGCCTCCCACCCGTACGGTCCGCAGCCGTGCGCGCGAAGGAGCCTGCCATGTCGATGCTGCCCTACCTCCGTGCCGCCGTCCGCCCGGCCCTGCGCCGGTCCACCCCCGTGCAGCCCGGCTACGACACCACCCGCGACCCCTCCGCCAGCAGCGCGGTCGTCGACTGCGCCGTGTACCGCGACGGCCGGCGCGACGCCCGCGAGCCGGGGCGCCGCTGCCTGACGCCGCGTGAGGCGATGCGCCGGGTCCGTGAGGACGGCGGCTTCGCGTGGATCGGCCTGCACGAGCCCACCGAGGAGGAGTTCGCGGGGATCGCCGCCACCTTCGGCCTGCACCCCCTCGCCGTGGAGGACGCGGTGCACGCGCACCAGCGGCCGAAGCTGGAGCGCTACGACGACACGCTGTTCACCGTCTTCAAGACGATCCACTACGTCGAGCACGCCGAACTCACCGCCACCAGCGAGGTCGTGGAGACCGGCGAGGTGATGTGCTTCACCGGCCCCGACTTCGTCATCACCGTCCGGCACGGCGGCCAGGGCTCCCTGCGCAACCTGCGCCACCGCCTCCAGGACGATCCCGAGCTGCTCTCGCGGGGCCCGTCGGCCGTGCTGCACTCCATCGCCGACCACGTGGTCGACGGCTACATCGCGGTGGCCGCCGCCGTGCAGGACGACATCGACGAGGTGGAGAGCGCGGTGTTCGCCGCTCCCGCCAAGGGCGTCAGCCGGGGCGGCGACGCCGGGCGGATCTACCAGCTCAAGCGCGAGGTGCTGGAGTTCAAGCGGGCGGTCTCCCCGCTGCTGCGGCCGATGGAGCTGCTCAGCGAGCGGCCCATGCGGCTGGTCGACCCGGACATCCAGAAGTACTTCCGCGACGTGGCCGACCACCTGGCGCGGGTCCACGAGCAGGTCGTCGGCTTCGACGAGCTGCTGAACTCGATCCTCCAGGCGAACCTGGCGCAGGCCTCCGTCGCCCAGAACGAGGACATGCGCAAGATCACCTCGTGGGCGGCCATCATCGCCGTGCCCACGATGATCTGCGGGGTGTACGGGATGAACTTCGACCACATGCCGGAGCTGCACTGGCGCTACGGCTACCCGATGGTGATGATCGCGATCGTCGGCAGCTGTTTCGCCATCCACCGCACGCTCCGCCGCAACGGCTGGCTGTAGCCGCCGGGGCCGAGCCCCTAACCTGTGCGCATGACTCTCAGCACGCTCGACATGGCCCTCGTCGAGGAGGCCTCCAAGAAGTCCGGCCTGATCTGGGTCCGCGGCGACGGCGCCGACCGGGCCCTGTGGCACGCCTGGGTGGACGGCGCGGCGCACGTGCTCGGGGACGGGCCCGGCGAGCAGCCGTTCCCCGGTCTCGCCGACGGCAGTGCCGCCGAGGTGACCGTGCGCAGCAAGGACAAGGGCGGCCGGCTCGTCGCCTGGACGGCGGCCGTACGGGAACTCGTACCCGGCAGTGGGCCGTGGGAGGCCGCCGTCGCCGAGCTCAAGGGCAAGCGGCTGAACGCGCCCGACTCGGACCGGATGACCGAGCGCTGGGCCCGCGAGTGCCGGCTGCTGCGCCTGGAGCCCGTCGCGGTCGCCGCCGAGCTGCCGGGCGGTTCGCTGGCCGCGGCTCCGCTGCCCTCCCCGGCGATCACCCGCAGGCCCGTCCCGGCGGGTCTGCCGAAGCTGCTGCTGAAGCGCAAGAAGGCGAAGCGCTAGAGCGGCTCAGCCGTTGCCGGGGGTGGCGCCCTGGCCCGAGCCCTGGCCGCCCGAGCCGGAGCTCTTCGAGGGGGCCGGGGAGCCGGTTCCCGGGTCCTTGCCGTCCTTGGTGGTCGGCAGCTGCGAGCCGTAGTCCACGGTCTGGTCCTGCGTGGGCGCCTCCAGCGGGAAGGCCTTGCCCCATTCGGAGAGCTCGACGCGGCCCGCGCCGCCCGCGCGCTCCATCAGCAGCGGGTACGGGGTCCCCTCCAGGGACACCGTCAGCTTGCCGCTCTTGCCCGCGTCCGCCGAGACGGGCACCGCCCGCGTGTGCCCGACGGTGGTGTAGGGGCCCTTGGTCAGCTTGCCCTGGAGCCCGAGCAGCCCGTCGAGCAGGACGTGCATGTCGGTGAACCCGCGGAACTGCTTGTACGAGGGGTCGTTCTCGGGGACCTTCACGTACTTGTCGCCGAGCTTGCCCGCCGAGTCCGACTTCCCCCAGAAGGCCGCGCTGGCCTTCAGGTACAGCTGTTCGCCGACCCGCAGCAGCTGGAAGGTGTCGCTCTGCGACTTCACCTCGCCGGAGCCGCCGTCCGCCTTCAGCCGCATGTCGAGGGTGAAGGTCTTGCCGCCGGTGACCAGGGTCCCCGACAGGTGCACCGAGGCCGCGGCCGTCGCGGCCGCCTTCGCCTGGTCCTCGATCTTGTCCGCGCCGAGCTTGCCGACCCCGTTCGTGCCCTTGTCGGGATCCTCCGCACTGCCGCCGCAGCCCGTCGCGGTCACGGTGAGGCCCGCGCACAGGACACCGATGAAGGCGGCCCGGCGCAGCCGTGCGGCAGGGGTGTAGGCGGTCACGGGCAGGTGCCTCTCGTCGGACGTCTGCGAGCAGCAGGCAGCGTACCCGCCCCCGGACCGGCTCCCACGGGAACCCCGGGCGGACGGCCCCACCAGGACGGTTTCCCGGGGCACGGGCTAGCCTGAGGCACGGCAGGACTGGTGATGGACGCTCTAGGAGGCGCTCGGATGGCTGCAGGCGCCCCGCGGATCTTCGTCTCGCATCTGTCGGGTGTGCCCGTCTTCGACCCGAACGGCGACCAGGTCGGCCGCGTCCGCGACCTCGTCGCCATGCTGCGCGTGGGCGGCCGCCCGCCCCGGCTGCTGGGTCTGGTCGTCGAGGTCGTCAGCCGGCGCCGGATCTTCCTGCCGATGACCCGGGTGACGGGCGTGGAGTCCGGACAGGTCATCACCACCGGCGTCATCAACATGCGGCGCTTCGAACAGCGCCCGACCGAGCGGCTGGTCCTCGGCGAGCTGCTGGACCGCCGGGTGACGCTCGTCGCCACCGGCGAGGAGGCCACCGTCCTGGACGTGGCCATCCAGCAGCTCCCGGCCCGCCGCGACTGGGAGATCGACCGGATCTTCGTGCGCAAGGGCAAGGGGGGCGCGCTGCGCCGCCGGGGCGAGACCCTGACCGTCGAATGGTCGGCGGTGACCGGGTTCTCCCTGGAGGAGCACGGGCAGGGCGCCGAGAGCCTGGTGGCGACCTTCGAGCAGATGCGCCCCGCCGACCTCGCGAACGTCCTGCACCACCTGACGCCGAAGCGGCGCGCCGAGGTGGCCAACGCCCTCGACGACGACCGCCTCGCTGACGTCCTGGAGGAGCTCCCCGAGGACGACCAGGTGGAGATCCTCGGCAAGCTGAAGGAGGAGCGCGCCGCCGACGTCCTGGAGGCGATGGACCCGGACGACGCGGCCGACCTGCTCTCCGAGCTGCCGGAGGCGGAGAAGGAACGGCTGCTGACGCTGATGCAGCCCGACGACGCGGCCGACGTGCGGCGCCTGCTGTCCTACGAGGAGAACACCGCGGGCGGTCTGATGACCACCGAGCCGATCGTGCTGCGCCCCGACGCCACGGTCGCCGACGCGCTGGCCCGCGTACGCAATTCGGACCTGTCGCCCGCGCTGGCGGCGCAGGTGTACGTGTGCCGGCCGCCGGACGAGACGCCGACGGGCAAGTACCTGGGGACGGTGCACTTCCAGCGGCTGCTGCGGGACCCGCCGTTCACCCTGGTCAGCTCGATCGTGGACACCGACCTGCCGCCGCTGCGCCCGGACGCCTCGCTGCCGGCGGTGACCAGCTACCTGGCCGCGTACAACATGGTCGCGGCGCCCGTCGTCGACGAGAGCGGCTCGCTGCTGGGCGCGGTCACCGTCGACGACGTACTGGACCACCTGCTGCCGGACGACTGGCGGGAGACGGACTTCCATTCCGAGGAGGCCGTGCGTGGCCACTGAGCGGGGCCGCGGGGACGCGGCGCGCGAACGGCGCCGGGAGCGGCGCGAGCATGCCCGGGACGGGCTCTCCGACCGGCTGGAGGAGGCGGCGGAGCGGCTGCGCACCGAGCGGCCGGAACGTTCCTCCGAGCGGGGGAAGGGCGGCGCGCCCTCGGGTTCGAGCGCGCTGTCGCGTTCGCGCGTACGGCTGGACCAGCCGCGCCCCGCCCGCCGCAGGCTGCTGCCCGAGTACGACCCGGAGGCCTTCGGACGGCTGTCGGAGCGGGTCGCCCGGTTCCTCGGCACGGGCCGGTTCATCGTCTGGATGACGATCGTCATCATCGCGTGGGTGCTGTGGAACATCTTCGCGCCCGACGACCTGCGGTTCGACGAGTACCCCTTCATCTTCCTGACGCTGATGCTGTCCCTCCAGGCCTCCTACGCCGCCCCGCTGATCCTGCTCGCGCAGAACCGGCAGGACGACCGCGACCGGGTCAACCTGGAGCAGGACCGCAAGCAGAACGAGCGCTCCATCGCGGACACCGAGTACCTGACCCGCGAGATCGCGGCGCTGCGCATGGGCCTGGGCGAGGTCGCCACCCGCGACTGGATCAGGTCGGAGTTCCAGGACCTGATCAAGGAGATGGACGAGCGGCGGCTGTTCACCGGCGAAAGTGACGAAGGCGACCGCTGACGGGCTTTCCTGAGGCGAGCTACCGAGCCGTACCATCGGGGCATGGCTACCGACACAAGCTCCGCCGCCGACGCCGCCGCGCCCGAGCAGGACGCGATCCTGGACGCGCTGTCGACGGTGAACGACCCCGAGATCCACCGGCCGATCACCGAGCTCGGCATGGTCAAATCGGTGGAGATCGGCGAGGGCGGCTCCGTCGCCGTCACGGTCTACCTCACGGTGTCGGGCTGCCCCATGCGCGAGACCATCATCAAGAACGTCACCGAGGCCGTCGAGAAGGTCGCGGGCGTCACCTCCGTCGCCGTCACCCTCGACGTGATGGGCGACGAGCAGCGCAAGGAGCTGGCGGCCACGCTGCGCGGCGGCACCGCCGAGCGCGAGGTCCCCTTCGCCAAGCCCGGCTCGCTGACCCGCGTCTACGCGGTCGCGTCCGGCAAGGGCGGCGTCGGCAAGTCCTCCGTGACGGTCAACCTCGCCGCGGCGATGGCGGCCGACGGCCTGAAGGTCGGCGTGGTCGACGCGGACATCTACGGCCACAGCGTGCCGCGGATGCTCGGCGTCGAGGGCCGTCCGACCCAGGTCGAGAACATGATCATGCCGCCGTCCTCGCACGGCGTGAAGGTCATCTCGATCGGCATGTTCACCCCGGGCAACGCGCCGGTGGTCTGGCGCGGCCCGATGCTGCACCGAGCCCTCCAGCAGTTCCTCGCGGACGTGTTCTGGGGCGACCTGGACGTACTGCTGCTGGACCTGCCGCCGGGTACGGGCGACATCGCGATCTCCGTGGCGCAGCTGGTGCCGAACGCCGAGATCCTCGTCGTGACCACCCCGCAGCAGGCGGCGGCCGAGGTCGCCGAGCGGGCCGGATCGATCGCCGTGCAGACCCACCAGAAGATCGTCGGCGTGGTCGAGAACATGTCCGGCCTGCCGTGCCCGCACTGCGACGAGATGGTCGACGTCTTCGGCTCGGGCGGTGGCCAGAAGGTCGCCGACGGCCTGACCAAGACGGTCGGCGCGTCCGTGCCGGTGCTGGGCACCATCCCGATCGACGTACGGCTGCGCGAGGGCGGCGACGACGGCAAGCCGGTCGTCCTGTCCGACCCGGACTCCCCGGCGGGCGCCGCCCTGCGCGCCATCGCCGGCAAACTCGGCGGCCGCGCCCGAGGCCTCTCGGGCATGTCCCTGGGCATCACCCCGCGGAACAAGTTCTGACCCGCACCGGGCCGCGCAGCGTAAAAGGGCACCGCCGACCGGCGGTGCCCTTTCCGTACCCCGACCGCTACTCGTAGGCGGCCAGGTCCCCGATGACCGAGAACCCGATCCCGTACGCGCTCATGCCCCGCCCGTACGCACCCAGGTGCACGCCCCCGCGGGTGGACCCGGCCAGCACCCACCCGAACTCGGACTCACGGTAGTGAAACGGCGTCGGCTCCCCGTCCACCGGCAGCGACAGCGTCGACCAGTCCGCCCCGGCGAGATCGTCGGCGAGCTCCCACGCGGCCTCCGTCTGCTGGTCCAGCCAGTCGTCGCGCAGGGTGTGGTCCATCTGCAGCGGCCAGCTGTAGGCCAGCAGGCCGGAGCCGGCCAGCCAGGCCGCCGAGGAGACCGAGGTGGCCTCCAGGACGCCGGTGCCGTCGCCGCTGCGGCGGTTGGGGTTGCTGGCCACGGTGATCACCACCGCGAACCGTTCCTTCTCCCCCGTGGCGATCTCGCCGCGCACGGACGGCTCGTCGCCGTGGCCGGTGGAGCCGTGCTCCACGGTGCCGTCGGCGCCGGTGCCGACCTGCATGAGCCAGCGGGGGCCGGTGAAGGCACCGTCCAGCCCGTACCAGGGGAAGTCGGCCTTCAGGTACCCCTCCGCCGCCCGGCGGGCCGCCGGGACGGGCGCACCGGCCTCCTGGGCCTGCCCGGGGGGCTGCTGCTCGGTCTGCGGGGGTGCGGCAGGGGCTTCGGCGGGCTGGACACCCACCCGGCTGCTGCGCGTCGTCTCCATCTGGGCGGCCTCTCGTTCCGTGGGGTCCGGAACGGCCGGCCCCCCTCGGGCGTCCTGGGTCCGGACAGATGGAGGATAGCCACCCCGTCCCGGATCACCGGGCAGGCGGCGGCTCAGGTGGCGTCGGCGTCGAAGGGCGTGCGCGGCTCGGGGGCCGGGGCTGCGGGCTTCTTCAGCAGGTCGGGACCGGTGCCCACGGCGGGCGTGGCGGACGCGGCGGGGGCGGCCGGGGCGGGCTCGGCCTCCTTGCTGTTGACCGCGTCGGTGACGTCGTTCAGCTCCTTGCGGAGGTCGAAGGTGCTGCGGATGTCCTTGAGGTCCTCGTTCTCGGACAGCTGCTTGCGGATGAAGGTCTTCGGGTTGAGGTCCTCGAACTCGAAGTCCTTGAACTCGGGGCCGAGTTCGGACCGGATGTCCTGCTTGGCGCTGTCGGAGAACGAGCGGATCTTCCGGATCACTCCGGAAACGTCCTGGATCACCTTCGGCAGCTTGTCCGGGCCGAAGATGAGGATGGCGAGCACCACGATCGAGACCAGCTCGAGTGCGCCTATGTCGTTGAACACCTTGCCGCTCCTCGGCTCTCTCCACTTCGGGCCAGCACAACGGTACCCGTCGTTCCTTGCGCGCCCCTACGCCGGTGCGGGCCTCTTGCCGGATTCACCCGGGCGTCATGCGCTATTCGGTCAGGAACCGCTCGCCGAGCCGAGCACCACTTCCAGCGTGCGCTCCGTTCCGTCGCGCAGCGCGGTCAGGGTGAGGCGGTCGCCGGGGCGGTGGGCCCTGATCTTGATGATCAGTTCGTCGCCGCCGTGTACGCGTACTCCGTCCACCTTGGTGATCACGTCCC
>NZ_JBHWBP010000172.1:0-15327 GCF_042735575.1 Streptomyces sp. NPDC059564
GAGTAGAACCGCCGGTGGCCCGGCAGGTCGTCGTCCCAGACGACCTCGGCCCCGCGCTCTTGGAGCCGGCGGGCGTAGGCCTCGATCCCGGTCACCCGCAGTCCCGGGTGCGCCTTGCGGGCGGGCCGGAACTCCTCCTCCACGCCCAGGTGCAGCTGGACGGGTCCGGCGGCGAACCAGCAGCCGCCGCGCGCGGCGAGGACGGGCGGCTTGGGGATCTCCTCCATGCCGAGGACGTCCCCGTAATAGGCGCGCAGGGCGTCCTCCGAGCCGGGCGGTGCGGCGAGCTGTACGTGGTCGACGGCGCTCAGCACGGCCGGACCTCCTTGCGTGCGACGGCGAAGATGCGGCGGAACGGAAAGACGGTCCCCCGCGGGCCGGCCGGGTAGGCCTCGCGCAGGAGCTCGCGGTATTCGCCCAGGAAACGCTCCACGGCGTCCCGGTCGTCACCGAGGGCGGTCAGTACGGGCCTCAGCGCGGTGCCCTTGACCCAGTCGAGGACCGGGTCGGGGCCCTGGAGCAGCTGGTAGTAGGTGGTCTCCCACACGTCGGCGGCGCAGCCGAGCTCGGTGAACCGGGCGAGGTACTCGGCGGGTTCGAGGATGTGGACGTAGCGCGCGCCGTGCCCCCCGAGCCTCTCCCGCCACCGCGCGGTGTCGCACAGTTCCGCGAGCAGGCGGTGGCTGGGGGCGGTGAAGTTGCCGGGGATCTGGAAGGCGAAGGTGCCGCCGGGGCGCAGGCCGTTGATCCAGCGGGCGAAGGAACCCGGGTGGCCGGGCACCCACTGCAGGGCGGCGTTGGAGACGATCAGGTCGTACGCCTCCTCGGGCACCCAGCTCGCCAGGTCGCCGTGGCGGAAGTCGAGGCTGCCGCCGCCGGGGGTGATTCCGGCGTACTCGTCCTCGGCGCGGCGGAGCATCTCCGGGGAGAGGTCGTAGCCGGTGACGTGGGCGTCGGGCCAGCGGTCGGTGAGCAGCGCGGTGACGTTGCCGGGGCCGCAGCCGAGGTCCGCGATGCGGGCGGGGCCGGTGGGGAGCTCGGCTATGCGGGCGAGCAGGTCGAGAAAGGGGCGCGTGCGGTGGCCCGCGTGGCGGAGGTACTGCTGGGGATCCCAGGTGGGTGCCGAGGCCGTGGGGCCGTCGGCTGCGCCGGAGCGCATCGCCGACGCGGTGTCGGAATGCATGTTCGAGCCTCCCTGCTGGTGGGACGGTCGGAAGCGGAAGCCGCCTTGACGGCCCCTCCATGCCCCATGCTCCGCCAGGTTATATCTCGATGTCAAGATTCTTGATTTGAAGAGACTTCATGTCGACAGACCCCTTACACTGATCCGCATGGAGGACGAGGTCGACCGACTGGTCGCGGCATGGCGGCGAGAGCGCCCTGACCTCGACGTGGAACCGCTCGAGGTGCTCAGCCGCGTCAGCCGGCTCGCGCGCCACCTCGACCGCGCCCGCAGACTGGCCTTCTCCGAGCACGGCCTGGAGCCGTGGGAGTTCGACGTCCTGACCTCGCTGCGGCGCGCGGGCGCGCCCTACCAGCTCTCCCCCGGCCAGCTGCTGACGCAGACGCTCGTCACCTCGGGCACCATGACCAACCGCATCGACCGGCTCGCCAAGAAGGGCCTGGTCGAGCGGCTGCCGGACCCCAACGACCGGCGCGGTGTCCTGGTCCGGCTCACCCCCGAGGGGCGCGACCGCGCCGACCAGTCGCTCGCCGGGCTGCTGGCCCAGGAACGGGCGATCCTGGCCCAGCTCTCCACGGCCCAGCGCGGCGATCTCGCCGGGCTGCTACGCCAGTTGACCGCTCCGTTCGACAACATCCCCGGATAGCTCCGCGGGACGTACGCCGGCCCGCCGGGCCAGTGCCACGGCGGCCAGGGTGGAGTGCACGCCGAGCTTGCCCAGCACGTTCTGCATGTGGGTGCGGACGGTGTGCGGGGACAGGAACAGCCGTGCGGCCACGTCCTTGCGGCCGAGTCCCGCCACCATGCAGCGCAGCACCTCGTGTTCGCGCGGGGTGAGGGACTCCACGAGCCGTTCGCTGTCGCTGCGGTGCTTGCGCGCGGCCGTCAGCTCCCGCAGCACCCCGGTGAGCAGCGCGGGCGGCAGGTGGGTCTCCTCGCGCAGCACCCCCCGTACGACGGCCAGCAGCCGGGACAGGGAGCAGTCCTTCGCCACCCACCCGGAGGCCCCGGCCTGGAGGGCGAGCGCCGCCCGGCGGGGGTCGTCGCGCTCGGCGAGGACCACCGTGCGCACGCCGGGATGGGCCACGCGCACCCCGGCGACCAGCGCGATCCCGTCCGAGGCGGGCGGTGGCGGCCCGGAGCCCGCTTCCCGCTGGGCGGGCAGGACGCCGGCCACGGCGCCCAGGTCGGCGTCGACGAGCAGCACGTCGAAGCGGCGGCCCTCGGCCGCCGCGCGGTCGAGACAGCGCGTGGCGGCGGGACCGCTGCCGGCCGCGGACACGTCCACGTCCGGCTCGGCCGCGAGCGCGGCTGCCAGAGACTCGGCGAAGATGCGGTGGTCGTCGACCACCAGAACCCGGATACGGACCACAAAACCCCCAAGGGTCGGGGAACGGACGACTACGGGTACGACGCCCGGAACCGGGTGGCCCACGGCCGCCGCGGCCGCCGCCGCGACATCTGTGCACTACCCCGGACCGGACGCCGTACCCGGCGTGTCTCGACCCCTGAATCAACACCGGCCCCCACCGGTGTCACGCATCAGCGTAGAGCGGGTGGAGTCCGGCGGTTGGCCGAATAGCAGAAGTTTTTCGAGGGATTTTCCGCTGGGAGGGTCCGCAACGGGCGTGACGGTGGCTTGATTTCGCCTGTCCTGAAGACCGGGCGGGCCGATTCCGGACCGGCGCGTGCCACCGGCAGTTGCACAGTGGGCATTTCACCCCGCGTACGCGCGCCGGGCGCCCGCGCGCGGCGCCCGTCCCCCGCGCCCGGACGGCACGCGCGCGCCCCCCGCCGGACGACGGTCCGGGCGAGGGGCGCGGGGTGAGCCGGGAAGCGCGGTGGTCAGGAGCGGTGCGCGCGGGCGAAGTTCCAGGCGTCGGTCACGATGCGGGTGAGGTCCGAGCGGGTCGGGACCCAGTCGAGGCGCTCCCGCGCGGTGCGCGCGGAGGCGACCAGCACCGCGGGGTCGCCGGCCCGGCGCGGGGCGAGCGTCTCGGGGATCTCCCGGCCGGTGACCTTGCGGACCGTCTCGATCACCTCGCGGACGGAGAAGCCGCTGCCGTTGCCGAGGTTGCAGACCAGGTGCTCGCCCTCGGCCGCGACGCGCAGCGCCGACAGGTGGGCCTCCGCCAGGTCGGCCACGTGGATGTAGTCGCGTACGCAGGTGCCGTCCGGGGTGGGGTAGTCCTCGCCGAACACCGAGATGGACTCCCGCTCGCCGAGGGCCACCTGGAGGACCAGCGGGATCAGGTGCGTCTCGGGGTCGTGCCGCTCGCCGAACTCGCCGTAGGCGCCGGCCACGTTGAAGTAGCGCAGCGAGACGGCGGCGAGGCCGTGCGCCGCGCACTCCCCCGCGATCATGTGGTCGACGGCCAGCTTCGAGGCGCCGTACGGGTTGGTCGGGGAGGTCGGGGAGGTCTCCGTCAGGACTCCGCCCGCGGGCTCGCCGTAGGTGGCCGCGGTGGAGGAGAAGATCAGCTTGCGCACGCCGGCCTCCCGCATCGCGGTGAGCAGGGCGAGGGTGCCGCCGACGTTGTTGTCCCAGTACTTGCCCGGGTTGACCACGGACTCGCCGACCTGCGAGGAGGCCGCGAAGTGCAGCACCGCGTCGTAGGAGGGGTCGAGGTGTTCGGCGGCGTCCTGGATGCGGCCGTTGATGAGGGTCGCGCCGGCGGGAACGCCTTCGCCGAAGCCGGTGGTGAGGTTGTCGAGGACGGTGACCTCGTGGCCGGCCTCGAGGAGATGGGCGGCGACGACGCTGCCCACATATCCGGCACCGCCGGTGACCAGGTACTTGCTCACTCGTACTCCAACCTCTCGCGGACGCGCACGGGCGCGCGTGCACTGACTGGCTTACCGGATTCCGCGCTTCCGGGGAAATCGCCGACCGTACGGTCTCACCCGGGCCGCGGTCCGGACCGCTCGCCGCTCTGCTGTACCGGCAGCGCCGCCCGGTCCAGCAGACCGGTACGGGCGGCCAGCGCGGCCGCCTCCAGCCGGGAGCCGACGCCCAGCTTCATCAGCACCCGCTGTACGTGCGTACGGGCGGTGCTCGGCGCGATGTCCATCCCGGCGGCGATGAGCCGGGTGTCCTCGCCCTCCGCGACCCGGACCAGCACCTCCACCTCCCGCGGCGTCAGCAGCCGCAGCAGCCGGCTGCCTTCGTCGTCGGGCTGGGCGGCGGGGTTCAGGAGCTCGGCGAAGGCCCCCTGCAGCAGCTGCGGGGAGATCGCGGCCTCCCCCGCCCGCGCCTTGGCCAGGGCCCGTTCGACGCCCTCGATGCGCTCGTCGTGGCGTACGTAGCCCGAGGCGCCGGCGGCGAACGCGGCGGCGATCCCCCGTGGGTTCGGCACCGGCCCGAGGACCACGACGGCGATCTGCGGGCGCTCCCGCTTGATCCGGACGACGGGTTCGAAGACCCCGGGTTCGGCGGGCGTGGCGGTGCCGAACAGGCACACCTCCGGGGCGCGGCCGATGACCAGTTCGGCGGCACCGGCCGTCGGCGCGGCCGCCGCGAGCACCCGGTGCCCGCGCAGTTTCAGGGCCGAGGCGAGCGCCTCGGCCAGCAGCCGGTGCTCGTCGACCACCATGACCCGTACGCCCATCAAGGCTCCCACCCCAGATCCTTCTGACCCGGCAAGCTACACGCTTGTTCGACGGAGCGTGCCGGATACCGCGAGAAGCCCCCGGAAGGACTGACCTTCCGGGGGCTTCTCGTACGACCGGCAACGGCTCGCGCCGTGTGCGTCAGTTCGCGATGAAGGAGGCGAACAGGTACTCCGGGTCGCCCTTGTCGGAGTACGGCTTGCGCACCATCGTGCGGGAGATGAAGAGGTGGCCGTTGTGGTAGCGGTACTCCGAGTAGTCGAGCGAGAAGCTCGTCTCGGTGCGCTGGCTGGTCTTCTCCGCCGGGTTCTGCATCAGCAGGGTCTCCTTCATCGTCTTGCCGTCGATGCTGACGACCTGACCGCCCCCGTCGTACGGGGGCTCCTTGTAGGCGATGATGTTCGACCCGTCCATGCGCAGCGGGTACATGGTGTACCGCTCGCCCGCGTCGGCACGGTCGGCCGTGGGCTTGCCGGTCTCCAGGTCGAAGGAGACGATCTCGTTGGTGCGGCCGACGGAGGCCGAGCCCTGGTGCTCGTACGAGGGCATGTAGACCTTGCCGTTGCCCACGACCATGTTCGAGCACTGCTCGACCTCGGTGGCGGGGCACTTGGGCGCGTAGCTGCCGGCCGAGAGCCCGATGCGGGACTTCAGCTGGCCGGCGTCGTCGACGACGAACAGGTCGCTGACGTTGGTGGCGTTCTTGGCGGTGTTGCCGACGTTGGCCGCGACGATGAGCGGCTTCGTCGAGATGATGCCCGCCCACTCGATGCCGGGCGACAGCTTGTACGAGGCCTTCGGCGCGCCGGTGACGGGGTCGAGGGACTGGGCGAACAGGGTCTGGTTGGGGATGCGGCCGCACTTGCGCAGGACGGCGAGGGCCTCGCCGCCCGCGTAGCCGAGGTCGTAGCAGCCTTCGCCGTCGGTCTTCGGGGCCCACAGGGACTTGCCGTCGGCGAGGTTCCAGGCGGCGCCGCCGCTGAGGCCGCCCGCGGCGACGGTCTGGCCGCTGATGGTGACCTCGGTGAAGGCCACGGGCTGGTCGCCGCCGGTGGAGGACTTGGCGGTCGCGGACCAGACGAGCTTGCCGGTGTTCAGGTCGATGACGCCGACCTGGGTGCACTTGGGGTACTTGTTGGCGTCGGTCGCCAGGCCCTCCTGGAAGAGGACGGCCGACTTGTTGTCGCTGACGTGCTTGGTCGCGCCGCAGACGTTGCCGGGGAGCGGGAGCTCCCACTTCTTGCCGCCGTCGACCAGGTTGTAGCCGACCACCTTCGCGATGTCGGACTTGACGTAGGTGGTGTCGGTGATCCAGGACCCGTCCACGGAGACCACGTCGGCCGGAGTCGGGCTCGGGACGTTGACCAGCGTCTTCGACTTGGGGTTGGCCGGGGGCTTCTCCGTGCCGCCCATGGCCGCCGGGGGCTTGTTGCCGTCCGGGGAGCCGCTGGCGCCGCCGTCGGCGGTGGGGCGGGTGCCGTCCTTGCCGCCGTCGTCGCCGGAGACGTACCAGAAGCCGCCGCCGATGATGAGGACCATCGCCAGCAGGGCCGCGCCGACGATCATCAGCTGGGTGCGCTGGTCGCCGCCGCCCGCCGGCGGGGCGGGGGGCTGGGCCGGGGCCTGGAGCGTGCCCGGCTGCTGCGGGAAGCCGTAGCCGGACTGCTGCGGGTACCCGTAGCCGGGCTGCTGCTGCGGCTGGGGCTGCGGGTATCCGTAACCGGGCTGCTGCTGCGGCACGGTGGGGGGCTGGGCCGGCGGCTGGGGGGCGCCCTGCGGGACCGGCGGGACCGGCGGCGGGGCGCCGTAGCCGCCGGAGGGCGGCTGGTGGGGCGGCGGCGGTGTGTTCGGGGTGCTCATCGGGGGTGCTACTGCCTCTCGGTGGGCGGCTCGGTGGACGCGTTCACTTGCCGAAGACCATCAGGAACTTCTCGTCCGTGCTGTCGCCCCTCAGCGAGGTCGTGGACAGGAAGAAACGGCCGCCCTCGTAGGACCTGTTCGCGGACAGGAAGGAGCCCTCGATCTTCGCGGCGGGGCCCGAGGGCAGGCGCAGGAGGACCTTGGGCGCGCCGCCTCCGACCGCCAGCGAGACGATCTCGCCGGGCTCGTCCAGGGCGCCGGTCCGGTAGGCCGTCAGCTGCCCGTTCCCGGCCTTGAGCGGGATGTAGGTCCGCTTGTCCCCGGCCGCGGTGCGCCACTTGGCCTTGCCTCCGGCGAGGTCGAAGGCGACGATCTCGTTGTTGGTGCCGTCTTCGGTGCGCGTGCTCAGGTACAGGGTGTCGCCGTCGACGGCGCTGTCGCCGCAGTTCTGCAGACCCTCGGTGCCGCTGCCGCCTCCGCAGTCGACCGTGAAGTTCCCGTCGGCGGTCATCGCGGCGCGCTTCTTGCCGTCGGGCCCGAGGGAGACGATGGCGCGCTGCTTGGTATCGCGGTTCGAGGCGTCGATGACGGTCGGGTTGACCGAGTAGACGGCGTTCACCTGGTAGCCCTTGGGCAGCTTGTAGGACCAGGTCGTCTTGCCGGTCACCGGGTCGGCGTCCTGGATCTCGACGGTGTGGTCGGGGTCCTGGCAGGTGGCGATGCCGATGACCTTGCCGTTGCCGGCGGCGTAGGAGCCCGGCTGGCAGCCCTGGGGGCCGCTCCCGGCGAAGAGCCGCTCGCCGTTGCCGAGCCGGTAGGCGCCGGTGCCGCCCATCCGGTTGACGACGATGGTGTCGCCGGTGAAGGCGATCGAGGCGTCGATGGCGCTGTCGAAGAGGCCCTCCTTCTGGACCTCCTTCGTCCAGACCTCCTTGCCCGCCTTGAGGTCGACCAGCTTCATCTGGTTGCAGTTGGAGCCGGAGCCCTCGCCGTCCTTGACCATGGCGACGGTCTTGCCGTCGGGGGTCGTCTGGCCGGTGAGTCCGCAGATCTCGGCGCGGACGTCGAGCTTCCACTTCTCCTTGCCGTCGGTCACGCCGTAGCCGACGAAGGCCTTGTCGAGGGTCTTGACGACGGTGTCGCCGACCACCCACTGGCCCTTGGCCGGAATGCCGGTGTCGCCGGTGCTCTGGAGCTTGGCGGTCTTGAACCAGAGGACCTTGTCCTCGCCCTGCTTGCGGCCCGCGTTGAGGTCGGTCTGGTCGGACCCGCCGTTGCCGGAGCCGTCGCCGTCGTCCACCGACGTGGAGGCGGAGGGCTTCGCGTCGGCGGGCGTGGAGTCCTGCGCGACCGGCTTCTTCGGGTCCGAGCCGCCGTCCGAGAAGGCGAACCAGGCGCCGGTGCCGAGGACGAGCACGCCCGCGACGGCCGCGGCGATGACGATCGCCGGCCCCCGGCGGCCGGCCGGACCGCCGCCGGGGGCGGGCGGGCCGGGGGGCGTGCCGGGCGGCGGGAATCCGTAGCCGCCCTGCTGCTGGGGGTACGGGGGCTGCTGGGGCGGCATCTGCGGCTGCTGGGCGTACGGGTTGGCGCCCTGGGGCGGGTACCCGTAGCCCTGCTGGGGCGGCGGCCCGGGCAGGTGTCCGTAACCGGAAGGCTGCGGCGGCTGGTTCGGCGGCTGGGGCGGCTCGGTCATCAGCGCATACCTTCGGCGTCGGGCGATCGGAAGTCGGGGAGGTCAGGAGAACCGACCCTTTCTATCACCCGTGGCCGACATGCGACGGGCCGGTCCGACCCCTGTTCCCAAGGTCGGACCGGCCCGTGACTCGGCCGTTATCCGGCCAGTTGACGCCCGTGGGGGCCCGTTCTCACGCGTCCTCGGCCAGTTCCAGCCAGCGCATCTCCAAGTCGTCCCGCTCGGAGATGAGTTCCCGCAGCTCCGCGTCGAGCTTGGCGACCTTGTCGTAGTCGGTGGAGTTCTCGGCGATCTGCGCGTGCAGGTTCGACTCGCGGTCCGACATCTTGTTGAGCTGCCGCTCGATCTTCTGCAGCTCCTTCTTCGCGGCCCGCGAGTCACCGGAGGCCGAGGACTTGACGGCGGCCGGGGCGGGCGCCGGGGCGGCCGCCTCGATCATCCGCTGCCGGCGCTCCAGGTACTCGTCCAGGCCGCGCGGCAGCATCCGCAGGCTCGCGTCGCCGAGCAGCGCCATCACCGTGTCGGTGGTGCGCTCGATGAAGAACCGGTCGTGCGAGATCACGATCATCGAGCCGGGCCAGCCGTCGAGGAGGTCCTCCAGCTGGGTCAGGGTCTCGATGTCGAGGTCGTTGGTGGGCTCGTCGAGGAAGAGCACGTTGGGCTCGTCCATCAGCAGCCGCAGGATCTGCAGCCGGCGCCGCTCACCACCGGACAGGTCGCCGACGGGCGTCCACTGCTTCTCCTTGGTGAACCCGAACTGCTCGCACAGCTGGCCCGCCGTCATCTCGCGGCCCTTGCCGAGGTCGACGCGGTCGCGGACGCGCTGGACGGCCTCCAGGACGCGCAGGGACGGGTCGAGTTCGCCGACCTCCTGGGAGAGGTACGCGAGCCTGACCGTCTTGCCGACGGTGACGCTGCCGGCCGCGGGCTGGACCTCGCCCTGGGTGCGGGCGGCCTCGGCGAGGGCCCGCAGCAGGGAGGTCTTCCCGGCGCCGTTGACGCCGACGAGGCCGACGCGGTCGCCGGGGCCCAGGTGCCAGGTGAGGTGCTTGAGCAGCGTCTTCGGCCCGGCCTGGACGGTGACGTCCTCAAGGTCGAAGACGGTCTTGCCGAGCCGGGCGTTGGCGAACTTCATCAGCTCGGAGGTGTCGCGCGGCGGCGGCACGTCGGCGATCAGCTCGTTGGCCGCCTCGATGCGGTAGCGCGGCTTGGAGGTGCGCGCGGGGGCGCCGCGGCGCAGCCAGGCCAGCTCCTTGCGCATCAGGTTCTGCCGCTTGGACTCCTCGGTGGCGGCGATCCTGTCGCGCTCGGCGCGGGCGAAGACGTAGTCGCTGTAGCCGCCCTCGTACTCGTGGACGTCCCCGCGCTGGACGTCCCACATGCGGGTGCAGACCTGGTCCAGGAACCAGCGGTCGTGCGTGACGCAGACGAGGGCCGAGCGGCGCTCCTGGAGGTGCTTGGCCAGCCAGGAGATGCCCTCGACGTCGAGGTGGTTGGTGGGCTCGTCGAGCACCAGGAGGTCCTGGTCGGCGATGAGCAGCTGGGCGAGCGCGATCCGGCGGCGCTCACCGCCCGAGAGCGGGCCGATGACGGTGTCGAGGCCCTGGCCGAAGCCGGGCAGGTCGAGCCCGCCGAACAGCCCGGTCAGCACGTCGCGGATCTTGGCGTTGCCGGCCCACTCGTGGTCGGCCATGTCGCCGATGATCTCGTGCCGGATGGTGGCGGCGGGGTCGAGCGAGTCGTGCTGGGTGAGCACGCCCATGCGCAGCCCGCCGTTCTGGGTGACCCGGCCGGTGTCGGGTTCCTCCAGTTTGGCGAGCATCCGGATGAGGGTGGTCTTGCCGTCGCCGTTGCGGCCCACGACACCGATCCGGTCCCCCTCGGACACGCCGAGGGAGATGCCGTCGAGCAGGGTACGGGTGCCGTACACCTTGCTGACTGCCTCGACATTGACCAGATTGACGGCCATCAGACGCGCTCCAGGGAAGGGGTGTGGATCAGCCCCTCAGCCTAACCCTCCGGGCCGACCCCGACCGTTCCACCAGGAAGGCGCCCGCGACAGCCATGCCGATGGCGGCGGGAGCGGTGACCGGAAGGGCGATCAGGACGGCGGTGTGGCCCTCCAGGAGGCCGCCGAGGCCGGTCATGGACAGGCCGAGGATCCCCAGCAGGCACAGGGTGATCCCGGCCGCGGCGGCCGGCCCGCCGCCGGCGCCGCCTCCGGTACGGGTACTGCGGCCGGCCGGGGCCTCGAAGCGGCGGAAGCAGGCCACGAGCAGGGCGGTCAGGGCGGCGGCGAGCAGGATCCGCACCGGCACCTGCGCCCACCAGGCGGCCGTGGCGGGCCCGGGCAGTGCGAGGCCGAGGGCGAGCTGGGCCCCGTACACGCCGAGCATGGCGGTGAGGTGCCACAGGAAGGCGGTCATGGCGACGCCGTTGGCGGCGACGACCCCGTGCCAGACGCGGGGGCGGGCCAGCCAGGCCCCGGCGGGGCGGGCGAGCAGCTGGACCGCGCCGACCAGCCACATGCCGTGGCAGAGCAGGGCCAGGGTGGGCGGGGCCATGTTGGACACCTTCTCGCCGGGCATCCCGACCATGGACAGCGGGTACGGCCCGAACACCACGAGCAGGACGGCCCCGGCGAGCCCGGCGGCGCCGAGGAGCGCGGGGCGGGTGATCCGGCCGTCGGCGCGCAGGAAGCCGAGCTGGTGCACGGCCAGCCAGACGAGGGCGAAGTTGAGGAACTCCACGTACGGGACCCCGAGCGCGAAGCGCAGGACGTCGACCAGTGCGGCGGCCCCCGCCAGCGCGGCGAAGGCGGCCCAGCCGTGGCGGGCGTGCAGCTTCAGCAGGGGCGGGGTGAAGGCCACCATGGCGAGGTAGATCCCGATGAACCACAGCGGCTGCGTGACCATCCGCAGCGCGGCGCCGGTCAGCCCGCCGCCGCCGCGCCCGGCGAGCTGCACGGCCAGCGCGAGGGCGGCCCAGACGAGGACGAACACCAGGGTGGGCCGCAGCAGCCGCTGGAGGCGGGCGCGCAGGAAGGCGGCGTAGACGGGCCGCCCCTCGGCGCGGCGCTCCAGCGACCGGTACGACAGGGCGTGCGAGAACCCGCCGACGAAGAAGAACACCGGCATGACCTGGAGGGCCCAGGTGAGGACCTGGAGCGGGGGGACCAGGGCGAGCAGGTTCCCTATGCCGTCCCCGCTGACCGCGGCCATCAGCCAGTGGCCGAGCACGACGGTGGCGAGGGACGCGACCCGGAGCAGGTCGACGTAGCGGTCCCGGTCGGTGGGGGTGGCTGCGGCCATGTCGCGCGCGCTGACTGTCATGCCCCTTACCGTGCTCCGCCCGCGCGCCCTCCCGACAGCGCGCGGATACTCATCCGGCGCCTAGGTACCCCCGCCGCACGGGGCAGCGTTGCTCAGCCGAGATCCGGCCCCGCCGGCGTTCGAGGCGCGGGGGTCCGGGGGCAGAGCCCCCGGCAACGGCGCCTCGCCTCGCCTCGCCTCAGGAAGGCAGCACGGTGGCCCCCGCCGCCGGGGACGCGGTGACGCGGGTGGCACGGCAGGTGCCGGACGCTTCGAGGGCGGCGGCGACCTTCGCGGCGGATTCCGGGTCGCGGACCAGGAAGGCCGTGGTGGGGCCGGAGCCCGAGACCAGCGCGGCCAGCGCGCCCGCGTCGGTGCCGGCCGCCAGGGTGCCGGCGAGCTCCGGGCGCAGGGAGAGCGCCGCGGGCTGGAGGTCGTTGGCCAGGGTCGCGGCGAGGGCGTCCGGGTCGCCGGAGGCGAGGGCGGCGAGCAGCGCCGGGGAGGCCTGCGGGACGGGTACGCCGGTGCCCTCGGTCAGGCGGTCGAACTCGCGGAACACCGCCGGGGTGGACAGGCCGCCGTGGGCGACGGCGAACACCCAGTGGAAGGTGCCCGCCTCGACGGGGGTCAGCAGCTCGCCCCGGCCGGTGCCGAGCGCCGCGCCGCCGACCAGGCTGAAGGGGACGTCGCTGCCCAGTTCCGCGCAGATCGCGAGGAGTTCCTCGCGGGGGGTGCCGAGCCCCCACAGCGCGTCGCAGGCCAGCAGGGCCGCGGCCCCGTCGGCGCTGCCGCCCGCCATGCCGCCCGCGACGGGGATGTTCTTCGCGATGTGGAGGTGGACGTCCGGGTCGATGCCGGCCCGGGCGGCGAGGATCTCGGCGGCCCGCGCCGCGAGGTTCGTGCGGTCCAGGGGCACCTGGCCGGCGTCGGGGCCGGCACAGGTCACGGTCAGCTCGCCGGCCGGGGCCGCCGTCACCTCGTCGAAGAGGGAGACGGCCAGGAAGACGTTGGCCAGGTCGTGGAAGCCGTCGGGGCGCGCCGCGCCCACCGCCAGCTGGACGTTGACCTTGGCGGGGACCCGTACGGTCACGCTCGCGGGGGCGGTCACGGGGCGGGCGGTCACAGCGCGGGCCGCTCGGCGGCGGGCTTGTGCTCGGCGATCGCCGCGAACTCCTCCACCGTCAGGGACTCCCCGCGCGCGAGCGGCGACACCCCGGCGGCGACCAGCGCCGCCTCGGCGCCCGCCGCCGAGCCCGCCCAGCCGGCGAGCGCGGCGCGCAGGCCCTTGCGGCGCTGCGCGAAGGCGGCGTCGACGACCGCGAAGACCTCCGCCTTGGACGCGGTGGTCTTCACCGGCTCGGCGCGGCGCACCAGCGACACGAGTCCGGAGTCGACGTTCGGGGCGGGCCAGAAGACGTTGCGGCCGATGGACCCCGCGCGCTTGACGTCCGCGTACCAGTTGGCCTTGACCGAGGGGACTCCGTAGACCTTGTTCCCGGGCCGGGCGGCGAGCCGGTCGGCGACCTCGGCCTGGACCATGACCAGGGTCCGCTCGATGCTCGGGAAGCGGTCGAGCATGGTCAGCAGCACCGGCACGGCCACGTTGTACGGCAGGTTCGCGACGAGCGCGGTCGGCGCCGGGCCGGGCAGCTCGGTGACCAGCATCGCGTCGGAGTGGACCAGCGCGAAGCGGTCCCCCCGCTGCGGCATCCGCGCCTCGATGGTGGCGGGCAGCGCGGCGGCCAGGATGTCGTCGATCTCGACGGCGACGACCCGGTCGGCGGCCTCCAGCAGGGCGAGCGTCAGCGAGCCGAGCCCGGGGCCGACCTCGACGACGACGTCGTCCGGGCGCACCCCGGCGGTGCGCACGATCCGGCGCACCGTGTTGGCGTCGATGACGAAGTTCTGCCCCTTCTGCTTCGTCGGGCGTACGCCGAGGACCTCGGCCAGCTCTCGGATGTCGGCCGGCCCGAGAAGGGCGTCGGAAGGGGTCGCGGGGGGCTGCTGCTCTGCGGTGCTCACCGGTTAAGCCTACGGCCGCAGTGGGGCCAGGGGCTCGCCCCCCGTTGCACGTAGAGCTTCTTCGCCCGGAAGGTCTGTTCCTGGCCCGGGGCGTCCTGCGGGCGGCCGCTGCCGCCGAGGGCCTGCCAGGTGCGCACGTCGAACTGGTAGAGGCCGCCGTAGGTCCCCGAGGGGTCGGTGGCGGAGGCGCTGCCGCCGGACTCGCACTGGGCGAGGGCGGCCCAGTCCAGGCCGTCGGCGCCCGCGACGGAGGACGGCAGGGCCTTCGTGCCGACCTTGACGAGCTGGCTGACGGGCTCCCGTACGACCTCCTCGGCGATCTTGCGCGGCTCCTGGCGGACCCCGTTGACGGTGCGGAGCCCGTACGTGACACGGCGGGCCCCGGGCCGCCCGACGCGTTCGACGACCTCGGTGCCGGCGAAGAGGGTGCCGTCGTCGACGCGCTCGGTCTCGTACGGGATGCGCTCCTCGCGGACCTCGCGGGTGCCGGTGATGCGGAGCACGGTGACGGTCTGGCCGTCGCGGGGGAAGGAGCCGGGGGGCACGGAGGTGGTGTCCTCGCCGTGCAGGGTGATGCCGGCCTGGTCGAGGGCCTCCTGGACGGTGGCGGCGTTGGTGCGGATGGTGCGTTCGCGGCCGTCGGCCATGAAGGTGACGCCGCGTTCGGTGCGCACGCCGAGGGTGAGGCCGGAGCGCGGGACGGGCGCGGTGCGGGGGGCGGAGAGGTAGGCGCCCTCGACGCGGACGCCGAGCTGGCGCAGGGCGCCCTCGACGGTGCGGGAGGTGGTCCACACCTGGCGGGTGTGGCCGTCGAGGGTGAGGCGCAGGGGGCGGCCGTAGCGGACCACGATCTGTTCGCCGTCGTCGAGGGCGGATGCCCGGGCCGGGGCGACGAGGTCGTGGGGGCCGACGCCGAGGCCTTCGGCGTCGAGGAGGTCGTCGACGCTCCCGGCGAAGGTGTGCAGGGTGCGGGGGACTCCGTCGACGGTGAGGCGGACGGCCTTGTCGGCGGCGACGAAGGCGGTGGTGCCGCCCGCGAGGAAGGCCACGACCAGCGCCTGCGGCACGATGCGCCGCCAGCTGTCACGGGGCCCCGGCACGGGACCCGCGGAACGCCGCCGCCGCCCGCCCGCCCCGGCCCCGGCCCCCTCGCCCGGACCGGCCGCCCGCCGCCGTCCGGTCCCCCCGGGGGCGGGCGCGGGCGCGGGGACCGTGCTGCGGCGCCTGCCCGGGGCGCGGGGGGCGTCCCCGTCGGGCGCGTCGTCCGGGGCTACGGGGGCGGGGGCGGCCCGACGGCGCCCGGCGGGCGGGGCGGCGGGGTCCGGTGCGGCGGTGACGGTGGCGAGAGCGGCCCGGCGGCGGCCCGGCGCCCGGGCCGGGGCGGCGTCCGGGGCGGGTTCCCCGTCGGCCCCCTTGCGACGGCGCCCGCCCCGTCGGCCCTCGCCCCGCGGCCCGGGCACCCCGGCATCGACCCCGGCATCGACCCCGTCCACGAACCCGAGCCCCGGGCCCGACCCGGCCGCGGCCCCGAGGACCGGCCCGAACTCCGTCCCGGGCCCCGCCGCGAGTCCCGTGCCGACCTCCGGCCCGAGCCCCGCTCCGGGCACCGCGCCGAACCCCGGCCCGAGGTCTGCCCCGGATGCCGA
>NZ_JBHWBP010000173.1:0-15246 GCF_042735575.1 Streptomyces sp. NPDC059564
GGCCGTCCCCCCCGACCGGACTCCGTGGGATCAGGCCTG
This sequence comes from Streptomyces sp. NPDC059564, assembly GCF_042735575.1. Taxonomy (NCBI): domain Bacteria; kingdom Bacillati; phylum Actinomycetota; class Actinomycetes; order Kitasatosporales; family Streptomycetaceae; genus Streptomyces; species Streptomyces sp. NPDC059564. Next base: position 40 of record NZ_JBHWBP010000173.1, read on the forward strand.
CGCGGAGATCCGCGCGAGGCGCTGGGCCTCTTCCCGCGTGGACACGGCGATGGCGTCCTCGTCGGCGAAGAGGAGTCGGCTGTTCTCGACGATCTGCTTGCCGTTGACCAGCGAGAGCGTGACCGGCGCGGCGGCACCGAAGACCAGGGCGGTGACCGGGTCGGCGATGGAGGAGTGCAGGAGGGTGCTCACGTTCCACATGACCAGGTCGGCGAGCTTGCCGACCTCCAGCGAACCGATGTTGTCGGCGCGGCCGAGGACCTGGGCGCCGCCGTAGGTGCCCAGGCGCAGGGCCTGGCGCGCGTTCAGGGCGCGCTCGCGGTGGACCGGGTTCAGGCGGTTGATCAGCAGCGCGTTGCGCAGCTCGGTGTGCAGCTCGCCGGACTCGTTGGAGGCGGTGCCGTCCACGCCGAGGCCGACCGGGACGCCGGCGGCCAGCATGTCCGGGACGCGGGCGATGCCGGCGGCCAGACGGGCGTTGGAGGACGGGCAGTGCGCGACACCGGTCTTGGTACGGGCGAACGCGGCGATGTCGGAGTCGTTCATGTGGACGCTGTGCGCCATCCACACGTCCTCGCCGAGCCAGCCGGTCGACTCGAAGTAGTCGGTCGGGCCCATGCCGAACAGTTCCTTGCAGAACTGCTCTTCCTCGACGGTCTCCGAGCCGTGCGTGTGCAGGCGCACACCCAGGCGGCGGGCCAGCTCGGCGCCCTGCTTCAGCAGCTCGGTGGAGACCGAGAAGGGGGAGCACGGGGCGACGGCGACCTGGGTCATCGCGTCGAAGGAGGCGTCGTGGTACTTCTTCACGGTCGCCTCGGTGTCGGCGAGCGCCCCTTCGAGGGTCTCGACCGCGTGGTCCGGCGGCAGGCCGCCGTCCTTCTCGCTGCGGTCCATCGAGCCGCGGGCGAGGGTGAACCGTACGCCCATCTCGGACGCGGCGCGGATGATCGAGCCGGACAGGTCGCCGGAGCCCTTGGGGAAGACGTAGTGGTGGTCCATCGCGGTGGTGACGCCGCCCTTGGCCATCGCGGCCAGGGAGCCCTGCGCGGCCGTGTACGTCATCTGCTCGTCGATGCGCGCCCAGGTCGGGTACAGCGAGACGAGCCAGTTGAAGAGGTTGTGGTCGGTGGCCAGGCCACGCGTGATCCACTGGTAGAAGTGGTGGTGCGTGTTGACCAGACCGGGAGTCACGAGGTGCCCGGTGCCGTCGATGCGGCGGACGACGTTCTCGAGGTTCTCGGGGGCCTTGCCCGCGCCGATGGACTCGATCTTGTTGCCGGCGACGACCACGTGACCCGAGGCGTACTCGGTGTCGTTCGCGTCGACGGTCGCAATCGCACAGTTCTCGATGACGATGCGCTCTACGGCGCTGCCAAGGGCTGCCGATGCTGCCATGGGACTTCCTCGTGCTTTCAGTGGCGGTGCGGGCACGGCAAAACCCAGGGGATTTGAGTGCCGGAGCCGGGGGCCTTGGCAGCTGACAGTACTGCCGCCCCGTGTGTTGCGTCCGGGTGCCGATTCAGGAAGTTGGAGAGTGTCGTCCGTCCCGGGGCCACTGCGGAGCCCCGGGACGGACGCGCCGTGCTCAGAGGTTGGTCATGTCCACGGGGATACGGGCGTCGACGCCGTCGCGGAGGACCGTCGCCTCGATCAGACCGTACGGACGGTCGGCGGCGAAGTACACCTCATTGTCGTTCTTGAGGCCGAAGGGCTCCAGGTCGACGAGGAAGTGGTGCTTGTTCGGGAGCGAGAAGCGGACCTCGTCGATCTCCGAACGGTGGTTGATGATCCGCGAACCCATCTGGTACAGGGTCTGCTGGAGCGAGAGGGAGTAGGTCTCCGCGAAGGCCTGCAGCATGTGCTTGCGGGTCTCGGCGTAGGACTTCTCCCAGTTGGGCATCCGCTGCTCGTCGTCCGACCAGTTGAAGCGCCAGCGGGCCGACACCTGGGTGGCCAGGATGCGGTCGTAGGCCTCCTTCAGCGTCGTGTACTTGTCCTTCACGTAACCCCAGAACTCGGAGTTCGTGGAGTTCATGACGACCAGGTCCTTGAGGCCGGAGATGACCTCCCAGTTCTTGCCGTCGTACGTGATCTGGGTGACGCGGGTCTCCATGCCCTCGCGGACGAAGGAGTGGTTCACCTCGTCGGAGCCGATGAACTTCGAGTTGGCGTCCGAGGTGGCGATCCGGGACCAGGAGTACTCCTCGATCCGGATGCGCGCCTTCTGGATCGGCTCCTGGCTGTTCACGAACCAGCGCGCCAGGTGGATGCCGAACTGCTCGGCGGACTCGATGCCGTACTCCTTGGCGAACGCGTACACCGTGTTCTTGGTGGTGTCCGTGGGCAGCACGTTGGCGTTCGAGCCGGAGTAGTGCACGTCGTCCATGTCGCCGGAGAGGGCGACCGAGACGTTCAGGTCCTTGATGTGGTGGGTGTCGCCGTCCCGCGTGATCTTGACGACGCGGTTCTCTGCTTTGCCGTACTGGTTCTGGCCCAGAATCGTGGCCATGACTAGCTCCCTCGGTAAACGGAGTAGCCGAACGGGTTGAGCAGCAGCGGTACGTGGTAGTGCTCGCCCGGGTTCACCGCGAAGGTGATCGTTACCTCGGGGAAGAACGCACCGCTGTCCCTTACGCGGGGGGCGTCCTGCTGCGCCTCGGCTTGCTTCACTGTGTTGGTTGGACGCGTGAAGTACGTCTCGGTCTCGAAGTCGAGACGTACGTGGGTGGTGCCCTCCGGCAGCGCCGGCAGGTCCTTGCAACGCCCGTCGGCGTCGGTGGCGGAACCGCCCAGGGCCGCCCACTCGCCGTCCAGACCCGTGCGGGCCGAGAGGGAGATGGCGACGCCCTCGGCGGGCTTTCCGATGCTGGTGTCCAGGATGTGCGTGGACACCGACGCGGTGGTCGCGGTGCTCATGCTCACGCTCCTTCTTCTGCAAGTTCGACGAGGCGGGTCAGGCGGATCTTGTTGATCTTGACGAGCTCGCCGCGGGCGATTTCACGCTCCCGCTCCGGCGAGTTCTCGATCCGGACCTTGACCGCGTCCCGCATGAACTCACCGGTCGCACCGGTGGCGCAGATGAGGAAGACGTGGCCGAACTTCTCCTGGTACGCCAGGTTCAGTTCGAGGAGCTCGTTCTTCAGCTCCTCCGAGGCACCGGCCATGCCACGCTGCTCGCGGGCGGAGGTCGGGTCTCCCGGCTTCGGCCGGCCGATCGGCGCGTGGCCCCCCATCGCCTCGCCGAGGTCCTCGGCCGTGAGCTCCGCCATGGCGGACTCGTTGGCCGAAAACAGGGCTTCGGTGCCGGCGAAGGGACGCTGGGCGAGCAGCTTGCCCACCCATGCCGAACTGGCGCAGACCTCGTGCAGCTCGGCCGTGGCCGCGCTGTCGTCCAAGGCGTTGAACCGGGTGAGACCCGGGGTCGGACTCGAAGTCACGGTAGGCCTCCGTGGCCTGTTGTTGCTTGACGGGCTGCGCATAGCTAACGCCCTCGACAACACGGCGTCAACACTTTGTTGAAACTTCCCGTACACAAAAGCCGCCGCCCGGGTGAATTGGGCGGCGGCTCGTCACCTTGAGTGAATCAGCCTTCACTCTTGGCTGTCTTGTTTGTGTTTTCCCTGTTCAAGTAGTTGTAGACGGTGAAGCGGCTTACGCCCAGCGCTCCCGCGACCGTCTCCACGCCGTGCCGTACGGAGAAGGCGCCGCGCGCCTCCAGTATCCGTACCACGTCCTGCTTGGACTTCCGGTCGAGCTGCGCCAGCGGCACGCCGTGCCGGCGTTCCAGGGCCGCCAGGATGTGGTCCAGCGAGTCGGACAGCTGGGGCAGGCGCACCGCGAGCAGCTCCCGCCCCTCCCATGTGAGCACGACGTCGTCGGGCTGCGCCAGGGCCGGATCCATCAGCTCGCCGCCCATCGCGTCCACCAGCGGCTTGACCGCGGCGACGAACGGGTGGTCGCGGGGCTCGGTCATGGGGTGTCCTCCCCGATCACGTTGACCTGGAGCGAGACGCGCGTCGCCCCGGCCTCCAGCGAATCGCGCAGCAGCGCGGCCACCGCGGTCAGCACCAGATCGGACTCGCCCTCGGCGGTGTTGCCGAACGGGCCGACGTCCACCGCGTCCAGCTGGGCCTTCTGGATGACCTCGCGAGCGGCCACGGCATGGGCAGGGGCCTCTTCGAGATCGAAGGGCTCGGTCGTGAACTCCACTCTCAATCGCACGCTGGTCAAGCTACCTCCCGGTCAGCTTTTTTCGGCAGTCCGTACTTGACATCCACGACAAGCCCGATGCAGTCTTCCATCAAGCAGAAACTAACTTCCGCAATACGGAAGGAGCGCACACCCCTCATGGGATACACGGACCAGCGCTTCGATGTGAACCTTTCGATCCTCTTCACGGAACTCCCGCTCGTGGAGCGTCCCGCGGCTGCCGCCGCGGCGGGCTTCACCGCGGTCGAGCTGTGGTGGCCCTGGATCGAGACCCCCACCCCCGCTCAGGCGGAGCTCGACGCCCTCAGGAAAGCTCTTGAAGACGCCGGCACCCAGCTGGTGGGCCTGAACTTCTACGCCGGCCAGCTGCCGGGCCCGGACCGCGGCGCGGTCTCGGTACCCGGTGAGGAGTCGGACCGCTTCAACGCCAACATCAACGTGGCCGCGGACTTCGCCGCCTCGGTCGGCTGCAAGGCGCTGAACGCCCTCTACGGCAACCGCGTCGACGGCGTCGACCCGGCCGTGCAGGACGAGCTGGCCCTGAAGAACCTGGTCGTCGCGGCGCGGGCCGCGGACCGGGTGGGTGCGATCCTCCTGATCGAGACCCTCAACAAGCCCGAGTCGCCGCTCTACCCCCTGGTGAGCGCCCCGGCCGGCATCGAGATCGTGGACAAGGTCAACGAGGCCACCGGCCTCGGGAACGCCAAGTTCCTGCTCGACCTGTACCACCTGGCGATGAACGATGAGGACCTCTCCGAGGTCATCGAAAAGTACGCCGCCAAGACCGGCCACGTCCAGATCGCGGACAAGCCGGGACGCGGTGCCCCCGGCACCGGCGAGCTGCCCCTCGAGGAGCTCCTGGACCAGCTGAAGAAGGCCGGATACGAGGGCTACGTAGGCCTCGAGTACAAGGCCGCCGACGCCGCCGCGTCCTTCGCGTGGCTCCCCGCCGAGGCCCGCGCCGCCAAGTAGGCGGACAAAGTCCGGGCGAACAGCCAGGCACCACACGCACTTTTCGTACGAAGCATTAAGAGAAGGACCCTCATCATGAGCACCCTCCCCAAGATTGCCTGGATCGGTCTCGGAATCATGGGCTCCCCCATGGCCGAGAACCTCCTGAAGGCCGGTTACCCGGTCACCGGCTTCACCCTGGAGCAGGACAAGCTGGACCGCCTCGCCGCCGCCGGCGGCTCCGCGGCCGGCTCGATCGCCGAGGCCGTCAAGGACGCCGACGTCATCATCACGATGGTCCCCGCCTCCCCGCAGGTCGAGGCCATCTCCTACGGTGAGAACGGCATCCTGGAGAACGCGAAGTCCGGCGCGCTGATCATCGACATGTCGTCGATCACCCCGCAGACCTCGGTCGACCTCGCGAAGAACGCCGCCGCCAAGGGCATCCGCGTCATCGACGCCCCGGTGTCCGGCGGCGAGGCCGGCGCCATCGAGGCCGTCCTGTCGATCATGGTGGGTGGCGAGCAGGCCGACTTCGACGAGGCCCTGCCGGTCCTGGAGACCCTCGGCAAGACCATCGTCCTGTGCGGCCCGCACGGCTCCGGCCAGACGGTCAAGGCCGCCAACCAGCTCATCGTCGCGGTGAACATCCAGGCGTGCGCCGAGGCCGTGGTCTTCCTGGAGAAGTCCGGCGTGGACCTCAACGCCGCCCTGGACGTCCTCAACGGCGGTCTGGCCGGCTCCACGGTCCTGACCCGCAAGAAGGACAACTTCCTGAACCGCGACTTCAAGCCCGGTTTCCGGATCGACCTGCACCACAAGGACATGGGCATCGTCACCGACGCCGCCCGCAACGTCGGTGCCGCCCTTCCCGTCGGCGCGGTCGTCGCCCAGCTGGTCGCCTCGCTGCGCGCCCAGGGTGACGGCGGCCTGGACCACTCCGCGCTGCTCCGCGCGGTCGAGCGCCTCTCCGGCGCCCAGGTCTGAGCACTTCCCCGCAAGGGGTCCTGAGTTTCCGGATGGTGCCGGTGCTGACACCTGTCCTGTCGCGCCCAAGTGCCGGCACCGTCCGGATCACCTCTCCTTCTCTCTTTCTTTCAACAAACTGTTGACGTCGCGTTCACGCCGAAATTAGGCTGTTCCGCATGACGGAAGACGCCTTCCGTCAGCAGTTGCCCCGTACGGAAGGTCACCATGTCGAAGCGCACGCTGACGACCGAGTCCGGCGCCCCGGTCGCCGACAATCAGAACTCCGCCACCGCCGGCGTCGGTGGCCCGCTCCTGGTCCAGGACCAGCAGCTCCTGGAGAAGCTCGCCCGCTTCAACCGCGAGCGCATACCGGAGCGCGTGGTGCACGCCCGCGGCTCGGCCGCGTACGGCCACTTCGAGGTGACCGACGACGTCACCGCGTACACCAGCGCGGCGTTCCTGAACACGGTCGGCAAGAAGACCGAGACCTTCCTGCGGTTCTCCACCGTCGCCGACTCGCTCGGCGGCGCGGACGCGGTCCGCGACCCGCGCGGCTTCGCGCTGAAGTTCTACACCGAAGAGGGCAACTACGACCTCGTCGGCAACAACACCCCGGTGTTCTTCATCAAGGACCCGATCAAGTTCCCCGACTTCATCCACTCCCAGAAGCGCGACCCCTTCACGGGCAAGCAGGAGCCGGACAACGTCTGGGACTTCTGGGCGCACGCCCCCGAGGCGACGCACCAGATCACCTGGCTGATGGGTGACCGCGGCATCCCGGCGTCCTACCGCCACATGAACGGCTACGGCTCCCACACCTACCAGTGGACCAACGCCCAGGGCGAGGCCTTCTTCGTCAAGTACCACTTCAAGACGAACCAGGGCATCCGCTGCCTGTCGGGCGACCAGGCCGCCGAGCTCGTCGGCAAGGACGCCAACTCGCACCAGACGGACCTGCTGCAGGCGATCGAGCGCGGTGTGAACCCGAGCTGGACCCTCTACGTCCAGATCATGCCCGCCGCCGAGGCCGCGGACTACCGCTTCAACCCGTTCGACCTCACCAAGGTGTGGCCGCACAGCGACTACCCGCTGCAGCGCGTGGGCCGCCTGGTCCTCGACCGCAACCCGGACAACGTCTTCGCCGAGGTCGAGCAGTCCGCGTTCTCCCCGAACAACTTCGTCCCGGGCATCACCGCCTCGCCGGACAAGATGCTCCAGGGCCGCCTGTTCGCGTACGCCGACGCCCAGCGCTACCGCCTCGGTGTGAACCACACCCTGCTGCCGGTCAACGCCCCGAAGGCGACGAAGGCCGAGAACTACGGCCGCGACGGCGTCATGGCGCTGCGCAACGGCTCGCGCCACGACAAGAACTACGAGCCGAACTCGTACCAGGGTCCGGCCGAGACCGGTCTGGCGCTGGGCTCCCCGCAGGCCGTCTCCGGCTACACGGGCACCCACGAGGCCCCGGCCCACACCAAGGACGACCACTTCTTCCAGGCCGGTGAGCTCTACCGCCTGATGTCGGAGGCCGAGAAGGAGCGTCTGGTGGCGAACATCGCCGGCGGTCTCTCCCAGGTCACCCTGGAAGACGTCATCGAAAAGAACCTGGCTCACTTCCACGCCGCCGACGCCGACTACGGCAAGCGCGTCGAGGAGGCCGTCCGCGCCCTGCGCGACGCCTGAGCCGCACAGCTGTACCGGGGGTCTGACGGGAGGTCAGGCCCCGGGTGCTGAGCCCGACCCGCTTACCCGGATGAGGGGTGGTACGCGGTGAGGGCAGGACGAGGACCGCGACGGGCGAGTGAGCCAGTGCGGTGGTAATGGGTTCCGAGGCCCGTCTCTTGACCTGAGGGAGACGAAGCCGGAGTTCTCGTCACCGCCCGTCGCGGTCCCAGCCACACTTCTCCTCCGTACGTACAGGGGGCCACGCACAGAGCCCCCTGTACGTACGGAGGAGCCTGCGACTCCGCCCGGCGGTGCGAACGTCCTGTCGCGCCAGCCTCGCACCGTCGGGCGGTCACACACCAGAGCGCCGAGTCACGGACGGTCCCGTGACTCGGCGCTTTGTCGTGCCCGGGGGCCGGATGCCGGTCAGTGGTCCGGGCGGGCGCGGCGGCGGGTCGTGATGGCCTCCGGGTTCCAGCCGGGCTTCGGGACGGAGTCCAGGAGCAGGCGGGTGTACTCCTGGCGCGGGGCCGTCAGGAGCTCGGCCGTCGGGCCCGCCTCCACGATCCTGCCGCCGCTCATCACCACCAGGGAGTCGGTCACCGCCCGTACGACGCCCAGGTCATGGGTGATGAACAGGTACGCGATGCCCGTGCGGGCGCGGATCTCCGCCAGCAGGTTCAGGATCTGCGCCTGTACGGAGACGTCCAGGGCCGCCACCGCCTCGTCCAGCACCAGCACCGCCGGCTCCACGGCCAGGGCCCGGGCGAGGGCGACGCGCTGGCGCTGGCCGCCCGACAGTTCGCGGGGGCGGGCCGCCGACTCCCGTTCGCCCAGGCCCACCTGGTCCAGCAGCTCCCGGATCCGGGGGCGCGGATCGCGGCCCGGGTGGTGCAGGCGCAGGGTCTCCCGCAGCACCTCGGCCGCCGGGATGCGCGGGTCCAGGGACAGCAGCGGGTCCTGGAAGACCAGCTGCACCTCCCGGGCCCGGCGCAGCCGGGCCGCGCGGCCGCGGGACGCCGCCTCGCGCACGGTTCCCCGTACCAGCACCTCGCCGGCGTTCGCCCGCTCCAGGCCGGTCACGATGCGGGCCGTGGTGGTCTTGCCCGAGCCCGACTCGCCGACGATGCCGAGCGAGCCGCCTTCGGGGAGCCCGAAGGAGACGTCGTCGACCGCGCGCGTGGCTCCGTACGTACGGCTCAGGCCGCGGACTTCCAGGACCGGGTTCAAAGGAGGGCCTCCGAGTGGTGGCAGGCCACGCCCGCACGCGGCGGCGGTACCTCGGCCGCGCACAGGTCGGTGGCGTGGGCGCAGCGTGGGGCGAAGGCGCATCCCGCGAGGGCGGTGCGCGCGTCCGGCGGGCGGCCCGGGATGGCGGGGAGCGGGCCGGGCGGGGCGTCGAGGCGGGGGGTCGCGGCCAGCAGGGCGCGGGTGTAGGGGTGGCGGGGGTGTTCGAAGAGGCCTGCCGCCGGGCCGGTCTCGGCGATGCGGCCCGCGTACATCACGTACACGCGGTCGCTGATGGCGGCGGCGAGTTCGAGGTCGTGGGTGACGAACAGCAGGCCGCAGCCCTCGCGGGCGCGGAGCCGGGCGAGGAGGGCGATGATCTCGGCCTGGGTGGTGGTGTCGAGGGCGGTGGTGGGTTCGTCGGCGAGCAGCAGGCGGGGGCCGGGCAGCAGGGCGGCGGCGATCATGACGCGCTGGAGCATGCCGCCGGAGAGCTCGTGGGGGTACTGGCGCAGGACGCGGGCGGGCAGGCCGACGGCGTCGAGGAGTTCGGCGAGGCGGCCCTCGGGGACGGACGCGTCCGCGTACCGGATGCCTTCGGTGAGGAAGTCGCCGAGGCGGCGCAGCGGGTTCATGGCGGAGCGGGGGTCCTGGAAGACCATCGAGGCGGCGGTGGAGCGCAGGGCCCGCAGCCGGTCGGGCGGCAGGCTCAGCACGTCCTGGCCGGCGACGCGGACGCTGCCGGTGACCGTGGCTCCGGGCGGCAGCAGGCCGAGGGCGGAGCGGGAGGTCAGGGACTTGCCGGAGCCCGACTCCCCCACCAGCGCGACGGTCTCCCCCGGGCCGACGGTGAGGTCGACTCCGGCGAGGACGGGGCGCGCCAGTCCGGGCAGGGTGAGGTGGAGCGCCTCGATTTCGAGTACGGGGTTCACGTGGTCCTCCCCGCGACCCGGTCGGCGAGGCGTTCGCCGACGACGTTGAAGGCGACGACGGTGAGGATCACCGCGAGGCTGGGGGCGAGCGCCGAGAGGGGGGCGCCGTCGAGGATGGCGGACTGGCCGTCGTTGATCATGGCTCCCCAGTCGGGGGTGAGGGGCGGGACGCCGAGGCCGAGGAAGGAGAGGGCGGCCAGGTCGAGGAGGGCGTAGCCGAAGGTGACGGTGGACTGGGCGAGGACCACCGGGGCGATGTTGGGCACGAGGTGGCGTACGCAGATCCACGCGCCGGAGAAGCCCTGGATCCGGTACGCCGCCAGGTAGGGCTTGGCGGTCTCGGTGAGCGCGAGGCCGCGGGCGAGGCGGCTGACGAAGGGGGTGTAGGCGAGGGACAGCGCGATCACCGGGGCGATCAGGCCGCGTCCGTACAGGGTGACGAGCAGCATCGCCAGGAGCAGTCCGGGGAAGGCGAGCAGGAGTTCGCTGGTGCGGGAGAGCAGGGCGTCGGTCCAGCCGCCGCGCCAGGCGGCGGTGACGCCGATGGCGGTGCCGAGCAGGGTGGACAGCAGGACCACGCCGAGGGGGCCGAGCAGGGAGGTGCGGGCGCCGGCGATCAGCCGGGAGAGGGTGTCGCGGCCGCTGACGTCCCCGCCGAGGAGGAGGTCCGGGGAGGGGTTGGCGAGGGCGGAGCCGAAGTCGACGGCGTTCGGGTCGTGCGGGGCCAGCCAGGGGGCGAGGACCGCGGCGAGGGCGACGAGGATGGCGAAGCCGAGGCACAGGCGGTGGAGCAGGGCCCCGTCACCGCGGCGCCCGCCGCGCCGCCGCGCGGCCCGGGGTCTGTCGCGGGGTTCCTTGGGGCGGAGCAGCAGTGCGGTCATGCGGAGCTCCTCGCGCCGAGCCGGACCCGGGGGTCGATGAGGGGGTGGACGAGGTCGACGGCGAGGTTGACCAGGACGAACAGGCCGATGGTGAGCAGGGAGATCGCCTGGACGACGGGGAAGTCCTTGACGGTGACGGACTTGGCGAGGAACTCTCCGAGGCCGCCGAGGCCGAAGGCGGACTCCACGAGGATGGTGCACACCATCAGGCCGGACAGGGCCAGTCCGGCCTGGGTGAGGACCGTGCCGAGCGCGCCCCGCAGCACATGGCGGCGTACGACGGTCCGTTCCGGTACGCCGCGACTGCGGGCGACGGTGACGTGTTCCCGGGCGAACTCCTCCAGCAGCGCCGCCCTGGTGACGCGGGCGAGCACGCCGACGAAGGGCAGGGCGAGGGCCACGGACGGCAGGGCGAGGTGGTGGAGGGTGGAGAGGAAGCCCTGGCCGCTGCCGAGGACGGGGAACCAGCCGAGCCTGACGGAGAACAGGGACAGCAGCAGGATCGCGGCGATGAAGGAGGGGGTGGCGACGGCGACGGAGGTGGCGACGAGGACCACCCGGTCGGTGCGCCCGCCGCGGACGGCGGCCAGCAGGCCGAGGAGCAGCCCTCCGGCGATCACGAGGGAAGCTGAGATTCCGATCAGGGCGAGGGTGACGGGCACCCGGGCGGCGACCAGGCCGAGCACATCGGTGCGGTACTGGACGGAGGTGCCGAGGTCCCCGGTGACGGCCCCCGCGAGCCACTTGCCGTACTGGAGGAGGAACGGGTCGTCGAGGTGGTAGTGGGCGCGGATGGCCTCCAGCGCCTGCGGGTTCGCGCCGCGGCCGCCGAGCAGGAAGGTCTCGGGCTTGCCGGGGGCGAGGCGCAGGGAGGCGTGGACGAGGAAGGAGGCGACGAGGAGGGTGGCGAGGAGTTCGCCGCACCGTCTCAGCAGGAAGCGGAGCACAGCGGTCTTGCCCATCAGGAGGCCCCCACTTCGGCGGCCCAGGGGCCGTACATGTAGGAGATGGTCGTCGGGGCGCCGGTGATGCGGCGGCCCATGAAGACGGCGCCCGGGTACTCGGCGACCGGGATGCACATGGCCTCGTCGGCGGCCATCCGGGCGAGCCGGGCGGTGAGGACCGCGCGTTTGGCCGGGTCGTCCTCGGTGGTCGCCTCGTCGACGAGGGCGTCGTACTGCGGGTTGCTGTAGCCGCCGTAGTTCTCGAACTGCCCGGTGCGGAAGTTGGCGTACATGCTCAGGGGGTCGCCGACCGAGAGGTAGTAGGTGTAGGGGAAGAGGTCGAGCCCCTTGCGGGCCTCGGGGTCGGAGAACAGCGCGGTGAAGGCGTCGGGCGCGACGGTGCGGATCTCCACGTCGAGGCCGATGCGGCGGCCGGCGTCCTGGACGGCGGTGGCGAGGAGGGCGACGTCGGGGCCGAGGGGGCTGGAGGCGACGGTGACCTTCTTCCCGCGTGCGCCGGCCTCCTCGATGAGACGTTTCGCCGCGTCGAGGTCGCGTTGTACGGGGGGCAGCGCGGCGAGTTGCTCCGCGACGGGGCCGGGCGGGGCGCCGCGCCAGGTGTCGGCGGCGACCAGGGAGCCGGTGGGGGTGGCGGCTCCGCGCATGGCGCCCTTGGCGAAGCCCTCGCGGTCGAGGGCCAGCATCAGGGCGCGGCGGACGCGGACGTCGGCGAGGGTGCCGCCGAGGTCGGAGACGGCGAGGTTGACGGTGGTGAGGTTCTCGCCGCGGTAGAGGCGGCCGGTGTCGGCGGCGCGCAGGCGGGAGAGGGACTCCGGGGGGACGGCGAAGGAGCCGTCGGCCTCGCCGGTGAGGAGGGCGTTGGTGCGGGCGGCGGAGTCGGGGAGGAAGACGAAGGTGGCGTGGCCGGCCTTGGCGCGCTTGCCCCAGTAGCCGTCGAAGCGGTCCAGGCGCAGGGACTGGCCCTGCTGCCACTCCCCCAGGCGGAAGGGGCCGGTGCAGTCGAGGCCGCCGTCGGCGGTGCCGAAGTCCTTGCCGGCGGCGGCCATGGAGGCGGCGTTCGCGACGGTGCCGGCGGAGTTGGCCATGGCCTGGGGGAAGAGCGCGTCGGGGGTGGTGAGGTGGACGGTGACCTGGAGCGGGCCGGTCTTGTCGACGGAGGCGACGTTCTTGAAGTCCTCGGCCCAGAACGAGCCGAGGGCCGGGTCGAGGTGGCGCCGCAGGCTGGCGACGGCGTCGTCGGCGGTGAGGGTGGCGCCGCTGTGGAAGCGGACGCCCGGGCGCAGGTCGTAGACCCAGGTGGTGGGGTCGGGGTGGGTGGCCCGTTCGGCGAGTCCCGGTTCGAGGGTGAGCTGGGGGGTCCAGCGCATCAGGGATTCGCAGACGTTGGCGAGGACGGTGTTCTGCGGGTAGTCGAAGGCGTAGAGGTAGTCGAGGACGGGCGGCTCGGCGTACAGGGCCCAGGTGAAGCCGTCGATGTCGCCGCGGGCGGGGGGTGTGGAGGCGGAGAGGTGGATGGCGGCGGCGCCGGCGCCGCCGGCCGGGGCGGCGCAGCCCGTCGCGCTCAGGACGAGCGCGAGGGCGGCGGCGGCCGGACCGGCCAGGCGGCGGCGGGAGGGGATCGGCATGCACGCTCCTTGCGGGACGGTTCCTACGCGAGGGGTTCGGTGAGCTGTCCGTACAGCTCGGGGCGGCGGGTCTGCATCAGGCCGAACTCCAGCCAGTCGCGCCGCTGTTCGAGGTCGAGGTCGGCGACGAGGACGGCGGGCCGGTCGCGGGGGGCGCGGAGCATGACCCGGCCGTAGGGGTCGGAGATGAAGGAGGAACCGTAGAAGGTGGAGCGGCCCTCGGTGCCGACGCGGTTGGGGACGATCATGAAGAGGGCGTTGGCGAGGCCGTTGGCGGTGATGGCGTGCTCCCACATCGGCCGGGTGTCGAAGTCCGGCAGGTCCACCTCGGAGCCGATGGCGGTGGGGTGGACGAGGATGTCGGCGCCGCGCAGGCCGTAGGCGCGGGCGAGTTCGGGAAACCACTCGTCCCAGCAGGTGGGGAAGCCGAAGCGGGCCCCCTCGTGGGTGACGACGGGGAAGCCGCTGTCGCCGGGGCGGAAGCACAGGTCCTCGCGGTAGCCGGGGAAGGCGGGGATGTGGTTCTTGCGGGTCCGGGCGATCAGTTTGCCGTCGGGGTCCACGCAGATGGCGGTGTTGTAGCCGAGGCCGCCGTCCTCGGCGCGTTCGTAGAGGGAGGCGTGGACGGTGATGCCGAGGCCGGTCGCCAGCTCGGCGGCGAGGCGGGCGGTGGGGCCGTCCTGAAGGTCCTCCAGGTGGCGGGCGGCGCCGTCGGCCATCGGGTCGTCGGTGTTGCAGAAGTAGGGGCTGCGCGTCAGCTCGGGCAGGCACACCACCCTGGCGCCCTGTCCGGCGGCCAGGGCCACGCCCTCACGGAGCCGGTCGTCGTGCTCCCGCGCGTCGGGGTACCAGCGCGTCTGGACGAGGCCGACGCGCAGCATGGGGCGCTCGGCGGGGGTCTCGGGCTCCAGCCGGGCCGGGGAGCCGAGCGGGGAACCGTAGGAGGTGAGCAGGGCGTACGCGGTCACGCGCCGGCCTCCTTCGGGAGCTGCTGGGTGATGCAGTGGACGCCGCCCCCGCCGTACGCGAGGACCGGGGTCGGCACGCCGACGACCTTGCGGCCGGGCAGTGCGGCGGCGAGCACGGCGAGGGCGGCCTCGTCCTGCGGGGAGCCGGAGACGGGGACCACGCAGCCGCCGTTGGGGAGGTAGAAGTTGAGGTAGCCGACCTCGACGGGGGTGCCCTCGACCTCGCCGTAGGCGGTCTGCGGGAGGGCGACGATCTCGAAGGCGCGGCCGCGGGCGTCGGTGGAGGCCTCCAGGACGGCGAGGTTGGCGCGCATCCGGGCGTGGTCGGGGTGGGCGGGGTCGTCGGGGAGGGAGACGACGACCTTGGCGGGGGCGACGAAGGCGGCGACCCCGTCGACGTGGCCGTCGGTCTCGGTGTCCTCCAGGCCGCCGTACGGGAGCCAGATGACCTTCTCGACGCCGAGGCGGCGCTTCAGTTCGTCCTCGATGTCGGCGCGGCTCATGCGGGGGTTGCGGTTGGGGTGCAGGAGGCACTGCTCGGTGGTGATGAGCGTGCCCTCGCCGTCGACGGTGATGGCGCCGCCCTCCAGGATCATGGAGGAGTGGACGCGGGGGACGCGGAGGCGGTCAAGGAGGAGCGCGGCGAGCTTGTCGTCGGCGGCCCAGGGGTGGTGCTTCCCGCCCCAGGCGTTGAAGCGGAAGTCGACGCCGACGCGGGCGCCGTGGGCGTCGTGGGCGAAGATCGGGCCGGAGTCGCGGAGCCAGGAGTGGTCGAGGGGCAGCTCGATGATCTCGATGCCGGTGTCGTCGCCGCA